>JBGCEU010000159.1:0-6416 GCA_045106535.1 Akkermansiaceae bacterium
CCGGGTCGGCCTCGACAAGTTGGTTACCCCGGAAATTGAGACCAAGACAACCCGGAACCGGCCCTCTGGCGTCTCGCGGAATGTAAACAAGGAGTCGGGCTTTGATCTTGTTTTCAAAAGTCACGAGATACTGTCGGCGTATCGCAATGCCACCGAGGGCCGCCGGGTCTTCGCGTTCTATTTTCCAGGTCATCTTCGGCTTGAAGCCTTTCGCGATTTTGCCGTAAACGTGATCGTAGAATAACCCGAGTGTCGTTGCGCGACCATGCGACTCCCAATCGGCTCGGGACGTTACCTTTTTCCCGCCGGGCGAAAGCGGATCGGGCAGGGTGTAGGTAGGCACTTTTTCCTCATCGTAGTTGGGAATGAATTTTTGGGCTGAGAGTATTCCAAGATTGATGGTTGAGAAGAGGGCAAGGAAAATGAAACTTCGGAAGCATGAATTCATGGTTAGTTACTAGGCAGGCTCAGATGACTTGGCAAGAGTAGCTATCGGCTGGGTGCAATTTAACTTCTTGGTGATAACAGTGCTATGACCAGCCCCAGCAGCCGTCACATGATTTTTGTCAGAAGAATGATCATTTTTTATATAACTACCTCGTTTCTTAGAAATTCGGTTGTCATTTCAGAGGTATCTATTAGCATCTTCGAACCTACTTCATCCCATTGTGAATCGATACATCACAAAGACATTCCACAACAAATACCTCATACCTCTCTTCACCAGTCTGCTCCTGTTGGCTGGTTTTCAGAGTGATGCTCAGGCGTTTAAATGGGAGGCTGCTAAGTATCAGGGGAGAGATCACGTCACACTACGCAGTGTTAAAAGTTTCTATTTCTTTGATAAAATCACCTATGGATCGAGCATTGTATTATACCGTGCTCAGAAAATCCAGCAGGGTAAGAAGACTGTCGAGGTAGAGATGAAATTCCGCTCAGGCTCGAACTCCTGCTATATGAATGGTGTGCTCTTTGTTCTTAGCCATCCAGTCGTCAAGAGTAATGGGCGCTACTTGATTTCCCGAACGGATCTCGTGAAACTAATCGATCCTGTACTGCGGCCATCGCATATCCGCAGTGCAAAGCCATTCAAGACAGTCGTTATCGATGCAGGTCACGGCGGGAAGGATTCAGGCAGCCTCGGTTTCTACAAGGTGCATGAGAAATATTATGCTCTTAAAGTAGCGAGGATGGCCAGGGATCAATTGCAAAAGCTTGGCTATCAGGTGGTGATGACTCGTGATAGTGATGTGTTTGTGAGCCTAGGAAACCGCGTGCGGATTGCTAACAAATATCCTAATGCGATCTTCATCAGCATACACTTTAACTCGGGAGGCAATGCTCGGGCTAATGGAGTAGAAACATTTACAATTTCACCAGTTGGTGTGCCTCATATGGGGCGAGGTGTCCGTGAAAGAGATTTCCGCATGGTGCCAGGGAATATTACCGACTCTGCAAGTATTGCTCTTGCAACAGCCGTCCACAGCAGAATGTTGCTCTATTTGAACGAGCCGAAGTATGGGAACAACTTCAAGATCAAGGATCGTGGCATCAAGCGAGCTCGCTTCAATGTATTGACAGGGATTCGTATTCCTGCGGTTTTGATGGAAGGTGGTTTTATCTCTAATCGAACCGAAGCTCGGAAAGTTCATTCGATAGCCTACCAGAAGAGCCTTGCCGCTGCTGTTGTCAGAGCTGTGAACGTTTATAACAAGTCGATTTCGAGACGTTAACGAAGATCGAGGCTCGTTAAGGCTTCAATTTGAATGAGGCCATTGAATTGCCGAAAGCTCGTGGCGAAGAATGCTGAGGCCATAAAGAGTCGCAGTTTCCACGCGCAAGACAATGTCGCCGAAACTGATAGGTGTATATCCCACTCCGTAAGCTAGCGAGTATTCGCTGGGAGAAAAATCACCCTCTGGCCCCACAAGTAAATCCACGGAGCCAGTGATTGGTTTTTCCTCCAATAATTTTTTCAAGTGTTGTGCTTGAGGATCGAGAGCAGCGATAAGCTTTGTATCCGCTGTGCTGTCAGTTTTGATCCACTCTGAAAAGGTCGCAGGGGTCAGTATGTTTGGAAGATGATTCTGGCCGCATTGCTTGCAGGCTTCTAGTGCGATGCGTTGCCACTTTTCCCGCTTCTTTGATAGAGCCTCTGGTCTTGCTACCGTGTGGGCTGTAATCAACGGCAGGATTTCGCTGACTCCCAGTTCCACGGCTTTTTGCACAATCAGCTCCATGTTGCCACCTTTGGGGATTGCTTGGCAGAGAGTGATAGGGTGCTTGTCTCTGGGTTGTGAGTTGGTGCTTTCGACCTTACACTCCACAGACTGACGCGTGGCCTGTGTCACAGTACAGATAGCTGACTGCCCTTCGCCATCGAACAGTTCGACCTTTTCTCCCTCATTCACCCGCATTACGCGAGTGGCGTGGTGTGCCTCCTCGTCTGTCAGAGTCAGGGTGTGCTCGTCCCATGCTCCGGCCTGAAGGAAGTAGCGGTTCATGGTGAGTCGAGGGTTTGTTAGGAACCGAAAAACTTTTTGGCTTTCTCAAAGAATGATTCCTGCATCGGATTATTTTTGACTCCGATTGATTCAGAAAACTCGCTGAGTTTTTCCTTTTGCTCGCTGTTGAGCTTTGTGGGAACTTCAACCTGTACTTCAACATGCAGGTCGCCTTTTCCTCCAGAGCGGAGATCCTTAATACCTCGGTTGCGCAGGCGGAAGGTAGTGCCTCCTTGCGTGCCCGGGGGAATCTTAATAGATGATTTCCCTTCGAGAGTGGGAACCTCAAGTTCGCCACCCAGAGCCGCGGTGGAGAAGGGCATGGGCACCTCGCAGAATAGATCATCATCCTCACGTTGGAAAACTTCATGAGGCTTGATGTGTAGAAATACATAGAGGTCGCCTGGCTGTCCGCCGCGTAGTCCGGCGTCGCCATTTCCGGTAGATCGCAGTCGGGTGCCATCATCTACTCCCGCAGGGATGTTGATCTTGATGCGGGTTTCCTCGTTGCGTCGGCCTTCGCCACGGCAATCCGGGCAGGGGTCTGAAATAGTTTGTCCGGCACCCCTGCAGTCAGGGCACTCAGTTTGTTGAATGAAAATTCCAGCCTGACGAGTTACTGCCCCTTGACCGCCGCAGGTTGAGCATGTCTTCCTGCCGCTGCCACTTTTTGATCCGGAGCTTCCGCAGGTCGAGCAGGATTCAAGTTTCTCAATTTCGAGTTCTTTCTGAACACCCTCTGCTGCTTCCTCCAGAGTGATTTCAAGGTCGTAGCGGAGGTCGCTGCCCGGTTGGCGTCCAGATGGATCGCGCCGTCTTCTTCCACCACCAAAAATATCCTCAAACCCTCCTCCGCCGCCGAATGCGCCACCGAAGACTTGAGAAAAAATATCTGAGGCGTCATGGAATCCTCCGAATCCTCCACCAGCACTTCTGCCACCGCCACCATTTTCAAAGGCAGCGTGGCCGTAACGATCGTAGGCGGCACGTTTGTCCTCGTCACTGAGTGCCTCATAGGCCTCACCGAGTTCCTTAAACTTGTTTTCTGCTTCTGCGTCGTCCGGATTCTTGTCCGGATGATACTTGATCGCCAGCTTGCGGTAAGCTTTTTTTAGCTCAGCAGCAGTGACGTCTTTGGATACGCCAAGGACATCATAATAGTCGCGTTTGGATGACATGGGTTACTCGCTTTAGTTTTTTTCTGATTCGGCTGGCTCCTCTTCAGAAGCGGCGACAACTACATTAGCAGGTCTGAGTAATCGCTCACCAATGCGGTATCCTTTGCGCATGACACGGACTATATTGCCGGCGTCCACTTCGTCGCTGTGTTCTTGGCTGAGTGCCTCGTGGAGATTAGGGTCAAATTCTCCAGCTGCCTCGGCTGCTATTTCTTCTACGTTTTGTGAAGAAAGAAAATCCCCGAGTTGTTTGCGAACCATGTCCATACCCATGTAGAGCATAGAGTCCTGTTCTTTTGCGGCGGCCTGCATACCCATATCAAAATTATCGAGCACAGGGAGAAGTTCTTCCAGAAGGCTCTGATTACCGTAGCGGACGGCGTCGAGTTTTTCACGCGCCATGCGCTTACGATAGTTATCAAGCTCGGCTGCGGTGCGCACGGCTTGATCTTTCCATTTGGCGGCTTCCAGCTCGAGTGCTTCCCAGGGATCAACTTCCTCCTCAGTCTCTTGAGCGGTACCAGAGCTTTCGGGATCGTCTTGAGCTGAATCTGCCTGCGGAGCATCCTCCACATGCGTGGTGTCATTCTCTTCAACGATTTGTTCGTCGTTGTCTTGAGTTGATTCGTCGTTAGCTTTCTGCATGGCGGAACACATAGCGAAGAGTGCGGCTTCGTCAACCTTTTCATCCGCAGATCTTGCTCAGAGCCCACCTTGTCTTGACTGTGAGAAATGGATCGACTAATTGGGCACAGCTCATGATTCATTGGCTTGGCAAATGTCTCTGCCTCCTGACAGCACTCGCTGTCACGGATGCCCACTTGATGCTCGTTCAAGGATGGGCATGGAGTACGATGCTTCAGGATCGTGCTCCCGAGCGTGGTGTTGTAGAGGCGTTCGGCAGCACATTCAATGGTGCTGAACCTTGCCCGTTGTGCTGCGCCGTGCAGCAAGAGCAAAATGAGGAACAGGAAGAGGCACCGATCCCGGAGTCCGGTTCGACTGCTAAGTGGAGTCCTGTATTGGGAGAAAATGTAGTCCGACTAAATCCGCCACATGCGCGCCACAGAGGCATCGAGCCGAAGTCGCACTGGCAACTCGTAGTGAGATGGGATCTTCCGGATCTTCCACCACCGCAAGTATTAGGATAGGTTATTATCTCATCTGGGGGAGCGGTGATTTTTGTCTCCTCATCATTTTTTGTGTGCAACGAGGCACATGAAGCATTTCTCTGGCGTGCCCGCTTTAATCGCGTGGCCGCGTCACATTTTTCAAAACCAATTACTTAACAATTCTAATCAAATGAAACTCATATCTATATTTATTGCTGCGTTAATCACAGCATTCGGATCTGTTCTAACGGCAGGTCAAACAGCATCCACAGCACCTGCTAATTGCGGCAAGTGTACCCCCGGCCATTGCCTATGCGGGGATAACTGCGGCTGTGCTCATGACGGGCACGACTACTTCACTCACGCTCCAATTGGTGTGATGGGTGATCACATTCATCACAAGGGTGGGCTAATGGCATCCTATCGCTACATGTTTATGCGTATGCAGCGGAACTACGATGGTGATTCCCAAATATCCGATGCCGCCGCGCGCGCGCGCTATATGATGAACGCCACCGACATGGACATGCAGATGCATATGCTCGGGGTGATGTATGCTCCCACCGATAAGTTCACACTTATGCTCATGGGCAACTACTTAGACTCAAGTATGCCAATGGTAAACATGATGGGCGTAAAAAACATCATGCGCACTTCAGGCTATGGTGACACGACTATTTCGGGCTACTATAGTCTGTTTCGTGAGCCTAACAGAAGTGTGCACGTTGGCTTAGGCTTGTCCATTCCTACCGGTAGTATCGATGAGGAAATGCCGAACGGTCGAAATATGGGGTATCCTATGCAGCTTGGCTCGGGCACCTATGATCTGAAGCCGTCCATCACTTGGGTTGGGCACTCAGCGAACTGGTCTTATGGTAGCCAGCTCTCTGCGATTCTTCGGCTTGGGGAAAATGATAACGATTACAGACTCGGCGATCGTGTCTCCGCAACAGGCTGGATCAGCCGTAGGCTCAATGCGTGGTCGGCTGTCTCACTGCGCCTTACTGCCAGCACTTGGGGTGACGTGGATGGTCGGGATCAGAATATGGCGGTGATACCTATGGGGCCTTTAGCGGGGCGCCCTATGGCCGCTCCAGCGGATCCTAACAATCAAGGTGGCTCACGGGTCGATCTCGCACTTGGATTGAACCTTTGGCACACTGAAAGCGGTGGACGTTTCGCCATCGAAGCGGGTGCTCCCATCTACCAGCATCTCGACGGGCCACAACTTGGTACAGAGTGGTTCATGACAGCCGGGTTTCAGTTCGCCTGGTAGCCAACCGAAAAAATAACCTAAGACCAGCGGCGGGTGGTGCGTTACACCCCATGAAGCGAGATGCCGAGCGAAACCGGCGGATCGTTTCAATCGTTTCGCACCTCGACACCTGCCGCTGGATTTTTCCAATGGTGGTCACACAACCTGATTCCAACGGCTCGACCAGAGGACATCTGTGTGTTGTTAGTCTGAATTACACGGGTTCGCCGGTGTGAGGTTGCGAGGTGCGGGGCATTTTCCCCAAACCTCAAAACCAACACCATGAAACCATGAGCTTACACGCAGTATTATCCCCAGAGGCGCTCGCACGCCTTCAACGCCAGAAGAGAAACTCGACGATCTCGAG
>JBGCEU010000016.1:0-3037 GCA_045106535.1 Akkermansiaceae bacterium
CCCGTTCCCGCTATGGATGTGAAGTGATGGCCGAACACCACACCCTTACTCGTGGGGACGTAGTCGCTACCATCCTCAAGTTCGATCGACGGAGTGATAGCATCTTTATCCAATTTGAAAATTTTCTGCCCCAACCACTTACCGTAGGTGTGATAAGCGACGAGATAAAAAACGAATGCACCAATTGCGATTGCGAGGGTCTCCATGTGAGAAACCACTAAGAAACTTATACTGAAAGGATACAACATCAAAATTCAACGTTGCATCGTGACGCCCTTTCAGGTGATCCTGCGTTTGTCATGGCAGAATGGTTCTACGGAAAAGACAACGCACAGCACGGCCCAGTGTCCGAGCTTGAAATACGTAATCTGGTCACCTCTGGGCAGATTGACATGGAGACCATCGTCTGGCGCGAAGGCATGGGCGACTGGATACCGATGAAGGACGTCCCTGATTTCCAACAAGCAGCTGGCAACGTCGCTACAACCAACTCACCCTACGCGACGCCTCAAACCTATGCCGGACAAGCCCCCTACGCTGGCACGATTCCCACCGATGGGCTTTCCATTGCAGCGCTGGTCTGCGGTATTCTAGCTGTGATGTCTTGTATGTATGGAGGGCTATGCGGTCTACCTGCGGTAATCTGTGGGCACATTTCGCTTAAAAAAATCAACAACAGCCCAGTTCCAGTCCAAGGTAAGGGCATGGCCATAGCTGGACTCGTCTGTGGCTACCTCGGGATTCTGATGTCCATTGGTATGGTCATCTTTTTTGTCTTCGCGTTTTCGGCTGCAGCTACCGCACCAACTTACGGGCCATAACGCCACTCGTTATGAAACGCCGTCCGTTGTGGCCGCTTCTTCCGCCCCTTGCGGTGCTGATGATGGCGGCTTTGGCACTGCTTCTCACCCACCTGACGAGCGGTGCGGGCACGTCATGTGGCTTCAGAAAACTCACCAGTTTACACTGCCCAGGATGTGGTGGCACCCGATGTGCGTATGATATTCTGCGCGGTAATTTGCTCGGTGCCTTTTCTCATAACGCTCTGGCATTCACAGGATTTTTTGTTTTTCTGTTAGGATCGGGCTATCTGATCATCCGCATGACTATTCTCGGAAAACCCGCACCGCAAATACCTAATATCAAAGCATTTTGGTTATGGTATGTACTAGCAGGTGTCGTGATGTTCACCGTCCTGCGCAATGTTCCAGCTTGGCCGTTTAGCCTACTCGCACCCTAACAAGCGCGGGCTTGTAACCCGCATCTGCCTATCGTGCTATGTGCTGGCATGATTCTTCGCTCGACAGTGAGATGCGGGTTACAAACCCGCGCTCCATGCCAAATCACCTCGACGGCATGAGCTGCAGCACAAAGCCTTTCAAATACTCTGTCTCTGGAATCGCCGGGAGCACCGGATGGTCAAGTCGCTGCCCGTGACTCGCTAGCAGACGCAGTGAACGCTTCGCATCCACGGACGCCGATACAATATTCTGCAGAAATAGCTCACGTGTTGCGTGATGTGAGCAGCAGTAGGTAGCGAGAACCCCGTCACGATCTAACAATTTAATCCCACGTAGGTGGATTTCCTTGTATCCGCGCATGGCATTATTGAGTGTTTTCTTGTTTTTGGTAAACGACGGAGGATCAAGAATCACAAGGTCATACTGATCCTCACAGTGCTTCAGGAAATCAAAGGCATTATGCTGAACCGCATTAATTTCTACACCATTGAGTTCCGCGTTTCTTTTACATGCCTCGATTGCCGAACCCGAGGAATCAACTGCCGTTACGCTCTCAGCACCCGCCTTAGCGCATGCGAGGGCAAAGCCCCCTTGGTTACAGAAACAATCGAGCACACGCTTGCCCTTCGCCAGCTGGGCGATCTCACGGTGAGCATCAAGCTGATCAAGATAAAGGCCTGTTTTTTGCCCATCTAACAAATCGATTTCAAATTTCACACCTCCGTCAACCGTCGGTGCCTCGACCACAAAGGGCTCGGGCTTTTCTCCTGTAAGAATAGCAATTTCCTCTTCGAGACCCTCAGCCGCCAACATCGGCGAATCGTTTCTCAAGGTAATGGATGCCGGGCTGAGCATTTCCGCCAAAACATCGGCGATCATTTGCCTGACCTGATACATCCCAAGTGTCAGCGTCTGGAGAACGATATGGTCTCCGTAGCGATCCACGATCACACCAGGCAAACCGTCCGACTCACTCCAGACGATTCTTGCCAGAGTGACGTCAACCCCTGAGCGTTCGCGCATCTCGATCGCCTGCCCGATCCGGCGCTCCAGAAACTCGCGATCGAGCTTCTGTTTCCTTCTTGAAATCCTGCGAGCCACGATCTGAGAGCTCGGATTATAGATCGCCGTGCCGAGTGGCCGGTCGCGGAAGTCCTTCATCGTAATCACATCCCCGGGATTCGGGTCACCAAAAACTTTCTGGATTTCCGAGGCATACACCCAGTCATGCCCATGAAAAATACGTGCACGTGGTCTGATTACAATTCCTGCCATGCGGGATGCTTGTCACGGAACACCCGCAAGCGCAAGCTTCCAGCTTGCACACAAAGCAGACTGATGGCATTTTCAGTCAGTAGATATGTCACCTTCCGCCAACGAACCCGATCCCAACTACGCCATTGCGCGCATTGATTTGCCGGATGCGAGCACGCATGGGTTTCAGGTTCGCCTGCAGCGGCGCGGAATCAAGTATGCGAAGTTTTTCTCCGACCGCGTTCATGGTCATCCGCAGCGCGCGCTGGATGCAGCACGGGCATGGCGCAACAAACTCATCGAAAAGCTATCGGATCAGGCGCGTATCTGCGAACGCTCACAGCGCAATAGCTCAGGCGTCGTTGGCGTTTCCAAGATCACAGTAGTCGCCGCGAACGGAAACTCCTACCGATTCTGGCAAGCCACCTGGTCACCCACACCCGGCCAGCGCCGCTGCGTCAAATTCTCCATCCAGCGATACGGCGACCGTGAGGCTTTTCAGCTCGCCGTCGAGGCACGCACGGAGGGGATCAGTGAGTAGG
>JBGCEU010000160.1:0-12969 GCA_045106535.1 Akkermansiaceae bacterium
AGGCCAGACCGGCCTCGCGTAGTGCAGCTTATCATCCCCCCGAGAAAGTCATCTGCAAGGTGATCAACGAGACCGGAATGATATGGAGGAGAAACTGCAATCGTTTCAGCGACGTCCGGCATGCCAATCGAGACAGCAACCAAAGCGAGACGACTAGTGCTGCGATGTAGATGTTAGATCTGATTGCGGTGTCATAGACCGACGGCTTGATCGCATGCATGAAGGGTCGGAATGTCATTCCCAAAATGATGGTCATGGGAATAATAGCCATGGCAAACACGACAATCTGGCGAACCACTTGTGTAAGGGCTTTTTCGAAAGCATAAGCCAGGGGAATGTGGACCTCATTCAAGGCCTTCCAGGTGACCGACTGATCTAAATCCTCACGACAAAATGACGGGATACTATTTTCTGTAATCATGCCCTAATCAATAGAGCAAGTATGTGAAGAATTGATGTTCCTAGGGTGAAAATTTTGAGTAGGGGTTAGGGTGCCGAGGCCTATTCGGTGGTGGTAGGGTCGCGTTTCCGCACGCGACCGGTTTGCGTGCGGGTGACATCGGTTCAACCGATTACGTAAGGATACGTGCCCCTAACGGAAAAAAGGAGAAGCCCCATACTCAGCCCAGCACCAGTGCTGCTCCGAATCTGCTTGGTGCGGCGGGCAAGGTGCCATATACACTGAATGAGCGTAAATTAAGGACGTATCCCTCCTTGTAATTCACTACTTGTCCCACAACCCCATATCAACCCATGAAAACCCCTCCGAATACTTCACGTAAAAAGCAAGCCCCTAACAGTGTAATCAATCATATAAAAACCGCCGCGACAATGTTGTTAGTAATGACGGCTTTCGTCACTGAGGCAAATGCAGGTCGGAAGTCAGATGAAAAGGCAGTAAAGGCCAAGGTTGCCGAAGGTGGTTGGGATGTTTCTTGGGCTATAATAGGAATGAGTGACGCTGAGAATGCTAAATTTATTGCTCTTTGCGATGGTGGGAAAGGAGATCAGCTAGGTTATTTTAAAGCTGATTTAAACAGTAACATCAAAAAATATGCGAAACTAACCCCTGGTATTACAGAGCTGGAAGTCAAAAAAATGGTCGTCCAGGCATTAAAATTTCGCTTCACTTCAACAAAATATAGCGGAACCATTTTCCGCAAAGGAAAGTTTGTCATCAAAGCAGGAGTAGCTACTCACGAAAAATGGTATAATTCGTCAGTTATCGAAAGATACGTGCGAGTTAAAAAATACTACGGTCCCAAGTCTCCACTTACTGGAGAACGGCAATATACCTGGACAAAGAAAGCTATATACAAAAAAACAAAATCCACTATTACGAAATATAACACACCATACGTTGCTTTTCGGATAGATGAGTAAAAATCAGTAGTGACACGGAGGATAAGGTGCCATATACACGGAATGAGCGTAAATCCAGCCGGCCATTTTTCACTACCACACTCCATCACCCCTCATACCCAATTCCATGACTACACATAAACCCTTCTCACTTCTTTCCTTGGTGCTTGCCATGGCGATCATCTTCTCCCCTCACGATTCATTCGCGCAGGACGCCAAGGGCTACGAGGTTCCTCATATCGGCGAAATGACGATGTTCGCCGGAAGCTACGATATCAGTGGATGGTTGCAATGCGATGGCAAACTTTTAGAGCCACATTGGTCTGAAAGAAGTGGACATATCTTTTCCCTGCTCGGAAAGCGCTTTGGTGGTGACGGAATAAAAACCTTTGGTGTTACGAATCTCACAGAAGCTACCAAGGCGATGCGAAGTCAAGTGCTCTTCAATGATTAATCCCAGATGTTCCGCTATCTGATCTCGAACTCAGGGTGCTACCCCGATATCAGAGAAAATAAAGTCCAAGCTACTAAGCCGTCTAACGGAATGATCGGCGAAATTCGACTGACGCCTTTGACCAAGCTTATGAACGGTTGGGTTTATTGCGACGGGCGGAAACTTAATATCCAAGAGTTCTGGGATCTGCATAGTGTGATCGGCACGACATATGGCGGAGATGGGAAGACTACTTTTGCCGTGCCGAATCTTGATAAGTTAACGGAAAAAATGAAGAAGATGAAGAAGGCGATCGCGGCGAAGAAGGCAGCAATCAAGGCAGCAATCAAGGCCGCCATAGCCGCTAAGGAATACTACGGCCAGCTCTCCAATGAACTCATGGTGTTGGAGGAATCGTATGCTATGGGAAGGGCAGTCGCGGGAGATCAGCTGGGGAAAGGCAAACTACGCTACGTGATTTGCACCATGGGCGAGTACCCAAATAGAAATCGCGCGACGACTAAGCGTGAGCGAAAAATGACGATTAACCGTGAGCGATACCTCGCTGAGGTGATGCTTTTTGCCGGATCCTTTGAGCCGCACAACTGGTCGTTTTGTGATGGCACGTCGATGAATATTCAATTACACGAATCTCTTTATTCGCTTATAGGAACCAATTACCACAGTACCGGGATCTTCGGCTACTCTAGACAACACGAACCAAAAAATCCAGGGAGTTTTAATCTACCCAATTTCTGGAGAGCCGAGGCAGAATTGGCTAAAGCGGCAGGTCTTAAGAGTGCGATAACGATGGAAGATCAAGGCAAAGGGAAAGGGCTGCGATATTTGATCCAGATGACGGGTGGGTATTATCCACCCCGCAGGTAGAGAAGGTTCAGGGTTGGGGAGAAAGGGGAAGGTCATTCACCATTCAGGGGCGGAGGCCCAACGGGATACATCATTTATTCTTCCTTTGACAGTTCCTGAACGTTGCCAGATCCGCCGCCTTTTAACTCATCCCATATCATCAAAACAGATCGCTCAATCAGCAAATCTCCAGTAGAGGATTTTCCACGATCGCACTCCATCACACCTCATATCCAATTCCATGACTACTCATAAACCCCTCTCACTTGTTTCCTTGGTGCTTGCCCTGGCGATCGTCTTCTCCCCTCGCAGCGATGCCTTACCACGAACCGGTGATATGATGCTATTTGCGGGGAAATTCGATATCAACGGCTGGAGCCTATGCGATGGTAAACTTCAGCAGAAAAAGTCATCCCAACGGATGGCTCGTCTGCTGGGGAAGCGCTTCGGTGGCGATGGAACGACAACCTTCGGCCTTCCTAATCTCAGCAAAGCCTCCGCTGCGATGGGCAAGGAGACATGCAGCGTTAAGGTCCGTAAGAAAAACAAGACGTTCCGCTTTCTGATCGCGAAGGACAAGTGGGGTTTTGGCTCAGGAGGTGAATCCTATCTACAGCCAGGCAATCCTCTTAAACCGTCTAACGGGATTGTCGGCGAAATTCGGCTGACGCCTTTGACCCATCTTACCGACGGTTGGGTTTATTGCGACGGGGCTATACTCACAATCTCGAGATGTAGGGATCTATTTTCTGTGATCGGGACGCAATATGGTGGAGATGGTAAGTATAGTTTTGCCGTGCCGAATCTTGGCAAGATAACGGGAGTGGCGACCGCAGGAGATCAACTCGGGAAAGACAAACTACGCTACATAATCTGCACCAAAGGAGCGGTTCCGGTCCGTGGGCAACACGGTAAGGCTGCAAGTACGCGTATGCTTTACAAGGGGGACCGTGAGCGATATACCGCTGAGGTGATACTTTTTGCAGGAGATTTCGCACCCCAAAACTGGTCGTTTTGTGATGGTAAGAAGTTGCCTATTAGAGGATACACTGGGCTTTTTTCCATGATCGGCACGATCTACGGTGGAGATGGCATGAAGACATTTGCCGTGCCAAATTGCAAGAATGTCGAGCGAGTCTGGGCCAAAGCCACCGGCGTCAAGGAGGGGAAGGGGCCGCGCTATGTGATCCAGACGTACGGTGTGTATCCAAGCCGCTAATGATAGAGAAGGTTCAGGGCTCCGCTAGAAAAAGATGTTAGGGGGAGTTCTGAAAAACGCCATTTAATATCTTGAACAATCAGTAGTTTGCGAATAGCCCTATTAGGCTTCGATGCTGGATACCAAGGATGGTATCATCATCAGGATGATGAGGCATAACAAACACTGTCCCCCCAAAAATCATGAAAAAAATACCAATAACATTGCTTTCAATTCTATTCTTCTCGAGTGGTCTTGTCGCCATAGCACAGGAGTCCAAGTCGATGTTTCCTAAAGCTCCTAGAAAATATGGAGAGAATCCTTGGACTGGAGGGAAATCGTGGGGTAAAGCAAAAATTCCGGACAAATTCGATGCCGCATGTAATGCTGGAAACGGGAAGAGCTATTTTTTCACCGGCAGTCAATATTGGCGCTGGGACAATAAGACTCGAATGATTGATGCAGGTTATCCCAAGCAAATTTCAGGAGGGTGGAGTGGCATTCCCAATGACCTTGATGCCGCAACCTACGGAGTGACCGGCAAGGGCACTGGCAAAATCTATTTCTTCAAAGGCTCTAAATTCTGGCGCTGGGATGTAGCTACTGACACGATGGACAAGGGCTATCCCATGTATATCAAAGAGGGTTGGCCCGGTTTAGTCGTTGAGAAGCTTTCCTGCGCACTTCGTGTTGATAAAACTCACATTATCTTCATTTCCGGTGGTGTGGCCTTTTACTGGGATATGAAGACGGACACTCTAAAAAAGGATCGTTCTCCACTGAAGGTAGAAGCTCCGAATCTCCCTAACAATCTAGACGCTGCCTTATGGGACAGCGCAACGGGTGCTTCTGAATCAACAGCCTTCTTCAAAGATCGCCAGTACTATGGCTATTGAAGTTAACCAATAATGGGGGTCAGGCTGCTAGATCTTGAATGTTGAAAGTAGCGTGGAGAGGGAGACTCATTTCTTATCATTAGTGAATTTGGAAATACTTGTTACAGTCGTCGACGATGTCAGAATCTAAACCTCCCGAAAAACAGCACAGCACCAGCGCCAGAGGTAAGAAAAAGCGACGGTCAAAACCGTTGCAGAATAAAAAGCGCAAGTTGCAAAAGTTTAAAGGCAAACCGCTCCCCAAGGGCAAAAAGCCTAGGAGGTGATAGGCCTAAATAGCGGTTACTACTGAGATCATCTCGTGGCATTATGGCCTGTAGTGTGCGTAAAAAAGAGCAGGGGGAGAGAAGTGATTGTGTGATTAAGTTGTTTTGAATGGGGAATAGGTTGCTGGGGTGTCTTGCGTTAGGATCTTTTCTCTTTCCTCTATCATTGACTCGCCGAGTTTTATTTTGATGATTTAGGGGCAATGAAAAAACTCCCTATTGTAACGTGTGTGCTGGCCCTCGGCTGTGTGTGTGTGGGCTTGTTAGCTGGCTGTGGTGAGAAGAATGAGGAGGAGAAGCTGGTGGGAAAGTGGGTTTGCACGGATTTCTGGGGCCTCAGTGCTGCGGATGACACCGATTACAATGAGATGATACTCGCGGAGGACGGGAAGTTGGTTTTGAAATCAGTAAAGTTCAATGGGAATGAGGCAAAGATGACTGGCACCTGGTCACTGGAGGGTGACCAGCTCAGTCATAGCATGAAGGGGCAGACAGTAGTGAATAGCATTGAGTTCAGAGGGGAGGAGTTGGTGCTGTCCTATGGGAAATCAAAGATAAAATTGGTTTACCGCAAGATGAAGCCGAGTGAGGTGCTGCCCGTTTCTGATAGAAAGCGTGCGTATGTGGATAAGGAGATAGAGAAGTATTTGAAGATCCTGAAGAATCTCAAGGAGTCAGAAGAGAAGCGCAGGAAGCTAACAGTGCGTGAAGCTGAAACCGGAACGCCAGCAAGTGACAAGATAGCGGCATCTAAGGCAGAGAAAGATTTCCTTAAAAGGCAGCTGAGTGGACTGGAGACGGAGCTCGCGAAGCTGAGGATACTGCGGAAGGAGCTGGGGCCGAAGGTCGGTACACCAGCGGAGGCTACGCCGCGGAAGGGCTTGTCTACTAAGGAGGAAATGCTCGTGGGTAAGTGGGAATCTTTGAAGTTTCTTGATGGTAGTAATGTGGATAAGGGGGATTTTCTGAAGGTGACTTTTAGCAAGGATGCTAAGCTCACTCTGAGGACAAAAAATGCCGATATATATTCGAACGATCGGTATCAGGTAGAGGCCACAGGGAGCTGGTCGATAGTGGGGGAGCAGCTCAAGATTTCACTGGATAAGAAGACTGAGCTACTGAATGGCGCAGTGGTGTTAGATGCCTCTTTGTCATCAGGCGTGCTGGTGCTGAGGAATAAGAATAAGGAAATATATGTGGTGCTGAGTGAGACATTGAGGTGAGATGCCCACTGCGGGTGGTTGACAGATGGGTTGTAGCATGGATGCTCTCTCCGCAACAAAAGTCTCAACTCAAATCATAATATGCCAGAAACACCTGCCGATGTAGCCGCCGCCCCCGCCGATGCCATGAAGACCAAGAGCGGTCTGAAATCGATCGTCCTGGAAGCTGGAAACGGCGATGAAAAACCAACCGCTGCTGACACAGTGACTGTGCACTACTCGGGCTGGACTACGGACGGAAAAATGTTCGATAGCTCGGTGGACCGCGGCGAGCCCACCAGCTTCCCGCTCGGTCAGGTGATTGCCGGATGGACCGAAGGTTTACAGCTGATGGTGGTGGGAGAGAAACGCCGTTTCTGGATTCCGGAAGACCTTGCCTATGGCCCCGTTGTTGCGGGTAGCGGTCGCCCAGGTGGTATGCTTTGCTTTGATGTGGAGCTTCTCGGAATTAAAGCAGCACCAAAGCCACCTGCGGATGCTGAAAAAACCGAGAGCGGAATCGCTTATAAAATCCTCGAAGAAGGATCCGGTGAGAACCCGGGCGACGACCACGTGGTCACGTTCCATTTCACCGCAAAGACGATGGATGGAGAAACCGTGCAGGATACACGCAAAGAGCAATCTCCACCAAGCATGCCGCTCGATAAAATGCCGCCGGCACTCGGCGAGATACTCGTTGAGATGAAAGCCGGGGAGCAACGCCAGGCATGGTTGCCTGAGCCTCAAGCTCCCGGTGGATTCATCGTCGCGGAGCTCGAACTTGTTTCCTCTAAAGCAGCACCACCAGCGCCAGCGGTTCCAGAAGATGTGGCCGCGGCTCCTGACGATGCAGAGAAAACCGACAGCGGACTTGCCTTTAAAGTGCTCAGCGAAGGGGGCGGTGAAGAGAAGCCCAAGGCAACCGACACCGTGAAAGTTCACTACTCAGGATGGACGACAGATGGAGAAATGTTTGATAGCTCAGTAACACGTGGTGAGCCTACTGAGTTCCCGCTTAACGGTGTGATCAAAGGTTGGACCGAAGGGGTGCAACTGATGGTCGCGGGTGAGAAGCGTCGCTTCTGGATACCAGCCGATCTTGCCTACGGCCCAGCCGTGCCTGGCAGCGGTCGCCCTGGTGGCATGCTTTGCTTTGATATCGAGCTGCTCGAAATCGTCCGTTAGGGGCGTAAACCAAACGACCTGCTGCTGTTATAGGTGAAGTGAAAAAAATGATACCGTATCGCGATGAATAAAGTTTCTCTCATCATTGGGGCGAGTCATAAGGAGGACAGGTATTCAAACATGGCTCAGAAAGCGCTCACGCAGTCGGGTCATACGGTTATTCCGTTTAATCCGCGCGGCGGTGAAATTGATGGGCTGAATGTGATTGCTAATCTATCAGAAATTCAGCAGCTCGTGGATACCGTGACAGTCTATGTTAGGCCTGCGATTTTTCAAACGCTGATGGCCAAGGTGATCAACTTGATGCCCAGCCGGATCATTTTTAATCCTGGAACCGAAGACGAAGATCTCGAAAGAGAACTGCAGATGGAAGGCATCGAAGTGATTGAAGCCTGCACCCTAGTGATGCTAAAGACTGGCCAGTATTGAGAGGAAGGAGCCAGCGACTGCATCAAGAGCGACGCAACAAGGCGCTTAACAAGCTAACTACTAACAGAGCGCTCGTGGATGGCTCGGGTACTTCGGTGACAACAAGTCGGGGGAGGTTTTCTCCTGCTCCATTGCTGCTATTTTCAAATGCTCCGGCTACTGTAGTAACTGAACTCGAAAAGATGTTTAAGGGGTAACCGCTGTTATTGATTTCTGTGATGAACTTTCAATATGGTGTGCCGTTTGCAAGCTATGAGTTCATATCCATCAATAATACATGGAGCAAATGTGGTGGGTAATTTGCACATTCGAATCGCAGGAAAACGAAAGGTCATCTCCTAAGCCACGTATGATTGGTCTATGAAATATCTCCTCTATTTTTTACTCACTTTAACGGCTTATGGCAGTGATTCCCTATTTAACGGTAAAGATCTGACTGGTTGGAAATCAGATGCCAAGGGCGACTTTGCTTACTGGAGCGTTAAAGATGGTGTTCTTCACTGTAAGTCTGGGCCCAAGAAAAAAGGCTCCGTTCTCTGGACTACCAAGGAATTCCAAAACTTCACCCTCACACTAGAATACAAGCTCGGTCACGGCACCATCGACTCCGGTGTTATGCTGAAAAAGAATCACGATCAAATTCAGATCGGTATCTCCGGCTCGCTTAAACGAGATTTAACCGCTTCTCCCTACATTCCCGGGAAAGGCTATCCGGTCGAAGGCAAGGAAGCCATCGCCGCCGTGAAACCCGAGGGCTGGAATATTCTGAAAATTGAAGTAAAGGGAAACACCTATAAAACTTGGCTCAATGGTGTCAAAGGGGTCACCTACGAATCAAAAACCGCCATTGAAAAGGGACCTCTCGGCCTCCAGCTCCACAGTCATCGTGACATGTCGATCTCCTTCCGCAAAATTGAGATCATCGAGCAAAAATAAAGCGGCTATCCTCTGGCTGTTTAAGTCGGCTTGATAAAAAGGCAGTGCCAGCAAGGGGCAGCAATTGTCTGAAGTGGGTTTTTAATGTCCCTGTATTTTTTTCTCTTATTTCTGTAACTTGATCTTTGAAATGGTTCAGGAAGGTAGTAAGGGGCTATTCAATTGATGGAGGCTCCAGAATAAGACAACCACTAACCAACGTTAGACAAATGAAAAGACTACTCACAACCATGGCACTGTGTGCCCTCGCGCCGCTGATGATCTCCGAAGCCGATGCTGCCAGTGGCGAATTAAGGAAATCTAACAAATTACTAAAGATCGCTGCTTTCCAGCTAACCGATCCTGTAGAAAATGCCAAGGGGATGATCTCTATGGACGAGAAGGGAAGGCTATTCCGTCATGATGACAAAGGAAAAAAGGTAGAGTTTGGTAAGGTGTCGGCGAACGGAATACTCCAGAGTTCGGATGGAAAAGATGCGGGGAAGCTCAAGCACAATGGAGAGATGGTGAACCCAGAGGGTCGGCGCCTGGGCATACTCAAGGCAGATGGAACAGTCGTGGCGCTGGATGGACAAAAATGGATTTGGGATGAGGGCGGGGTTCTGAAGGTGCCCGGTGAGCGCAACAAGCTGAAAGTCGTGCCGAACAATGCTGACACCCGCCGAATCGCCTCGATATTCCTCTGCCTATGGTTCACGCCCCTTCCCGTTGAATAACGTTAATGAGTGATATGAGCCTTGATTTTGAGAGGTTCTCGGAATTGAATTATGAGCCATGAAATATTCTTTCCTATTCCTGTGGTTATCTTGCCTCCTGCCGTGTTTTGGTGAGCTGCCAGCGTCTGTGTATGCCGACCTCCAGAAAAAATCTCCGGAGGCCATAGAGATTCGGGTCGACCGAGTGAAGCACCAGAGTCTGTTTCGCAAGCAGGAAATTGTTAGCGCCACGGTCACCAAAGTGATTAGGACTCAGGTGAAACTCAAAGTTGGCGATAAGATTGAAATTCGCTACCGGCACATCCCGCTCAGAGGTGCAGCAGGTCCTTCACCCATCCCTAAGCTAAAGGCGGGAAATTCGTATCCCGCATGGTTAAAAAAGGGAGAGGGGGGCATTTATGTCCCCTCGGCTCGTGGCGTAAGTTTCTCTCGGCTAATCACCAAGGACTAGGTCGACAGTTGTTAGTTTTTTGAAACGTAAATCACTCAATATTTTGCCATTGCAATAGGTATGCCTGGGCTTAATTCTTGAGCCGATGAACATTCAGACTCACATCGTCAGTACCTTTGCCTCTTTCCTTGTATTTTGCGTTTTGTCGGTGATGGATGTATCGGCGAAGGCGCGTGTCTTTTTGCTCGCTGGGCAGTCGAATATGGCTGGAGCTGGCATATATGATCAGCTCAAGGAGTCTGAAAAAAAGCCAATTGAAGGTGTGAGAATTTGGCGTAAAGGTCAGTGGCAGCCACTGAAACCGAGGGTTTCTTCTGGCAAAGGAAGGTTTGGTCCGGAGCTTGCCTTTGGTCGTGCGATGCGTAAGGCATACCCGAAGGATGATATCTATTTGATCAAGACTGCGGCGGGAGGAACATCGCTGCATAAGAGCTGGACTACGGATAATGGCGGCGGACCAATGCTAAGGCGTTTTCTTGCGGGTGCTCACGCCGCGATGAAAGAATTAGACCAGCGTAAGGTGAAATATAGCATCGATGGTATGCTGTGGATGCAGGGAGAGAGTGATGCGGTACAGGCAAAGGGGGCAGAGTATGAAGGACGTCTCAAGACGTTTATTCAGCACATGCGACGTGAGTTTAAGCAAAGTGAGATGCCTTTTATCATGGGTCGGATTCTTCCGACGTTTGATCGGCCTGAGGGAAATGGCCCGCTGGTGCGGGCTGCCCAAGAGGCACTTGCTAAGGAGCTAAAGAACGTGGTTTGTTTTGATACCGACAAGTTCGAGCGTATAAACAAAGGGCATTACAATCATAACGGGCAGATTCAGCTGGGTAAGGCGTTTGCAGAACGTCTCTTGGATGTGGTGAAAACTCAATAAGGCGACAGGAACAGTGAATTCGCAATAGATTATAATGAAACCTATGAGGAGTGGAGCGAGACGGGTATATGACTGAACATTGATGACCACGTCTCCGCAAGCGAGGCATCCGATGATTCGATAATTATTGCCCAAACTGAAATGTTAGATCTTTCGTGACGTAGTCAGATGCGGCCTCCTAGTGAATCTCACACCACAACTAAACCACCATCCCAACTCCAATATGAAAAACTTTTTCTATCTCGCCTCTATCGTCCTACTGCTGCCACTCACAGTCTCCGCGCAGTCAAAGAAGCTGAAAGTCTTTATCCTTGCTGGCCAGTCGAACATGGAGGGGCACGCTCGTATTGAGACCTTTGACTACATTGGTGACGATCCTGCCACGGCACCGTTGCTAAAAATGATGCGTGGTGCCGATGGCAAGCCTGCCGTTGCTGATAATGCATGGATTTCGTACTACACGGGTCATCACCTAGGTGAAGCCAATGGCGAAGGTCACGGCAAGCTGACTGCGGGCTATGGTGCGCGTGGCTCGAAACCGACTCAGGATGGCGGTAAGATCGGTCCCGAGTTCACCTTCGGTTTAACCATGGATGCCGCATTTAAGGAGCCGGTTCTCATTATCAAGACAGCATGGGGTGGCCGCAGCCTGAGCACCCAGTTCCGCCCACCTAGTGCCGGCCCTTACGAGTTCAGCGAAGCGCAAATCGAGCAGATGAAAAAGCGAGGTAAGGACGTGTCAGCGGAGAAAGCTGCGAGAGCCAAGGACACTGGCCGTTTTTATAAATACATGATCGACCACGTAAAAAGCGTGCTCGCCGATCCCAAGCGTGTTTGCCCGGACTATGACGCTAAAGCAGGATATGAAATCGCGGGTTTCGTCTGGTTCCAGGGTTTCAATGACCTTGTGGACAGCGGCACCTATCCTACTCCGCAGGGGAGCAAAGTCCGGGACTACTCGAAATACAGCGAGTGGATGGCCGATTTCATCCGCGATGTGCGCAAGGATCTGGACGCGCCCAAAATGCCCTTCGTCATTGGCGAACTCGGAGTCGGTGGTGTGAATGCAAAAGACGGCACGGTCGCTTTCCGCAAAGCGATGTCGGCTCCGGCGCAGTTACCGGAATTCAAAGGCAATGTTACCTCAGTGGCCACCGCGCCATTTTGGTCGGATGAACTCGACGCGATCGATAAAAAGCGCGCCAAGGTGAAGCAGATGCGACACTTACTGAAAGTCAAAAACAAGAACACCCCGAACAAGGACGGATCGATGGACAAGGCAGCACAGCAGGCATACCTCAAAAAATTCGAGGCCGAGCTGATTAGCCCGAAAGAGGCGGCTACCTGGAAACGTGGCGCATCCAATGCCGGATACCACTACCTGGGTTGTGCCAAAACCTTCGCGCTCATGGGCAAGGCATTTGCCGAAGCAAATCTCAAAATGTTAGATGCTGAATCCAGGAAGTAAGGGAAATGTTCTGGCTTTGTTGATGGCTCTAGACAGAGGCAATTAAGTTAATCGATTTCCCACGGATGTCGCTCCGTATCTCAGCCTGCCTCGCTCCCGCCTCCTGAAATTTCATCGGCTTCCAAGGCAACCCGACTGTAGATGGAGTCGATATCTAACCGAGTAAGAGCCAGCTGCTCCTGGTGGTCTTCAAGTGTGGCCATGAGATGACCGGTGAATAAGGCAAGGTGTGATTTTTTAATACCTTTTCCTGCATGGACTTCACGCATAGAGCGACCAGAGTAAAACAGAGGCCCACCCAGAGCTTCACTGAAAAATTCCTTCTGCATGGCCTTGAGCTTTGAAGTATCCACGTGCTTGAAAAATGGAGCCAGAACTTCGTCAGCAAGCACCCGTTCATAGAATTCGTGAACCAAGCCTTCAACAGCCGCTTCTCCACCAATGCGTTCATAGATTGTTTTTTTATCTTCCATGCTGTTGGGTATATAATAATCGCAAATTAATGGGAATAGTAAATTCCCAGGCAGTAAAAAAAGCGGAGACTTTCTAGTCGGCAGATGGATGTAAAAGGCTATGTTGCAAAGCGATGAACAGACCGACTAAGCATTCGAATCATCACCAGCGTAATCAGCTGCTGATGGCTTTGAAAGAGAATGCTGTTCTTTTGTTAGGATTGATTG
>JBGCEU010000161.1:0-3382 GCA_045106535.1 Akkermansiaceae bacterium
GATTTCAGACAGAGGCAGAGCGAGATCAGTTGGGGTGGTCGGTGTTTATCATAAGATTCATGATAAAATGACTTTCCCATGGAGAGGTACCGAAGTGGCCATAACGGCGCGGATTCGAAATCCGTTGGGGGAGCAATCCCCGCGTGGGTTCGAATCCCACCCTCTCCGCCAGATAACCTATTGAAAACCAAGACACTTATCTCGAGTGTGGCCTGACTGATTTCCCAATGACCTGAATGAATACATGGCCGTCTGTCGCGGTGATACCTCCCAGAGCTATTTTTCTCCACCCCTAACTGACTCTTTTTGCTCCAGGCCGGTCAGTCATCGATGGTCGATAATGCTGTAATTAACAGTAGCGAAGTAATTGAACAAGCATGAGTTCCTTGAGCTGCTGACACCTGTCCCAGTCATTGGGGACGCAGACCGGGATGACGAATGCGTGGTTGAAGCAACAAGGTTTGATCTCCGTGCGCGATCTCTGGATGAGAGCGCATGGATATGCCTGATACTGTCGTGTGCTCCACTTTTGTGAACCGCCCGGTGCGGACCCGCATGCCGGGGGGTGTGGGGTGGGCGGGTTAGCTACCCGCCTTTACCCGATTGGGCGAGAATTAGTCATTAGCGGTATTTTGCTGATGTAATGAATTCACCAAAAGTCTCACACCAAACAACAACAGTATTGTATTGTGATGGGTCGATATCAGGTGATACCTTTACTACGAAATTTTCGAAGGTCTTGACATCCCCCACACGGGACATGTTTTGCTTCAGGCGTTTGAAATCTACTTCCGTTTCCACAAACTCGGGTGATAGATAGAGTTTATAATCAGGGCCAGGTGCAAGCTTCCCCATTAGTGTAATGAACTCAGTACCAATCGAAACCTTACCCTCTCCCCAATGGAAGGCATCACTATCTTTCAAGTCTTTCTTAAATTCAGCTGAATACTTGGTATTTGATGACTTTGACTCTATTTCAGATTCACTTGGGGCCGGTGGGGCGATGAGAATGGGAAGCGCGTAAATTCCGAGCCCAAAGCCAATGACGCCCACAGTTAGGTGTGTCACGATTAAAATTATCGATGTTCGTATTTTCACATTTGTTATGTTTTTCTTAAAAGCTTTCATCCTCTACCTGCAAATACATCTGGCTAACCACACCACCTAAACGATCAAAGTCGTACCATTGCTTATATTCTGAAAGTTCTGTTCTTAATTTATCGCTGATTTCAAAGGCCAACAACCCTTCATCATAGTATCGCTGAACGCGGCCATACAAAGCTGTTAGAAAATTAAGTGCTCTTTTCGGTAACTCCACTCCCGCCGGGTTGCCTCTTCCAGGAATATATAATTCAGCTTTCAGATTTGTCGCATATTGAGTAGCAGCCATTTGACCTTTGAAATTTGCGTCTTGTGGAACGCCCTCAGAAGGAACCTCTGGCTCCACCACCAACCCACCCAGAAACAATGCATTTTCATCTTCGATTTCGATCATGATATCGTGATCTGTATGTGCATGACCGGTATGGTGAATTTTGATATCGAGCCCCCCGATACTTAATGTTTCACCCCCACTCAAGGAAACCTCTGGTAGAACATAATGAGTTGTTTCTCCTTCGTACTTCCCAGTTATTGCTTCTACCCAGAAATCACCTTCGCCGCCTTCAATTCGCTCTATCATACGTTTATGTGCGTAAATCTTCGCAGCAGGGAATTGTTCTTTCACTGCTTGATTTCCAAGCCAATATAGGCCGTGAATATGCGTGTTAAAAACAGCAACTACTGGTTTGTCCGTTATGGATCGCAAACGAGAAAGGAGTAGTCGACCCACCTGTAAACTACTACCTGGATCGACAATAATAACTCCTGACTCACCAATAACGATGGATGGATTAGTAAGAGGATGCTCTATTTGCTTTTCCGGACACGTATTATGATCAGAACCAACAATCACATAAATGCGCTTGGTAACCTTTTGGAGCCCGCATTCAGCTACGTTTGCGACCACGGTATGAGGAAGCGCCATAAGGCAAGCAGTGCAAATAAGGAGTGCCAATATTTTTCTTGAATCGTTCATGCGTCACCTTTGGCCTTTTTGAAACATAACGACTAAGCTCAGCGGCGCGAGGTCACGAGCGTCCGCTGGAGCTCTTTGATACTTATTGAGGGCCCTTCCACGATTTCAGGCTTGGGAGGTCTAATCTACCATCCTACTTGTGCAGAGGCACAACCACGCAGGAGGAGACCTCAATGAAATTCTACACCAAACAACACAAGCATTACTGCGGTATCGATCTGCATGCACGCAACCCCTAAGTCAGCGTCCTGGACCGGGCCGCCGTTGGGTGGAAGGCCTGGTTAGCTGCCTAGGTCTTTCATCCAAATTGAAATCAACTTATAAGTCACAATTAAAGCGAACACCGTTGTGCCAATAAAGACCACGCCTATGAGCAAATGTAACCCACGGTTAATAGTACGCTTTAGTTTGCTGAATAAGCTCAATGTTTTACTGGCCTTTTCAGGAACTGAGCGAAAAACCACAATGAAGGAGTAAGTGCTCATAGCCCAGAGTAGGCCGACAAAACTTGGGATAAGAAACCGGTCTCCTTCATGAGACTCAGAGGTAATGATGATCACGACTATTGATGCCAAGCTAATTAATCCCACAGCAATAGCTGGCAGGCGAAGTATTTGAATGGTTTGAGCTATTCGCTGAAGTTTTTCAATTATGCTCATGGAGGCTTCCGGGAATTTATCTGCTGTGTGCAGCATGGCAGATAAATGTCTGTTGGGCTTTACCGCCCATTGGGCTGAAACACTCTCTAATAAAGGGGATTGTTTTTCTGCGGCAGTTTTGCAAACTGGCTATTGAGCCGGATGGACGCCATTCTCTTCCCGGTTGTGTCTGCTTGATCCGTTTTTCTTTGGTGCATCACCTGCTTGTTTTTCCTATTTTTCCTGTCAGTCTAAGGTATTTACAGGCTGTTAGCCATAGCTATCCATCAGGCTCATGGCCTGCTTCCAGCCGCGAATAGGCGGTGATTTTAGTCATACCATGCTTGATTTAGCAGAACCGCACATCCCGGAAACTGGCATTGAAACTGTTCTGATAGACCTCGACACGCAAATCACATTAGATAAGGACTATCAGTCAACACGATTTGGCATGGCTCAGTTCAGCGCAGGCTTCTATGGGACTTTCCCCTTGGCATCAGAGTAATGAGCTTTACGAAAACTGTCGATGGCTGCATCGTTCTCGTCATCGTCATCCGTGACCTTCGACAGTGCAGCTTGGGCAAGTGCAATACTCGCTTCCAGGTTCTCAGAAACTGCAAGTCGTACGCCTTGTACCTGCAGCCTCTGACAGTGCTCCAGATCATGC
>JBGCEU010000162.1:0-8079 GCA_045106535.1 Akkermansiaceae bacterium
CGTCAGCCACTTGCCTATCCTGCCTGCTTCGCATCACGTAAGGATTTCCTTAACGACCCGGGAGGGCGCGGTCACACCCGGAAGTGTCTGGTCAAGCCCTTGGAATGGGTAGGTTAGCTTATTATGCTTCAATCCTAACAGATATAGAATAGTGGCTTGGAGATCTTGGGTGGACACCTTGTCTTTGGACGCCTTGTAACCGATCGCATCTGTCTCACCGTAGCTGATGCCGGGCTTCACCCCTGCTCCTGCCATCCACATAGTGAAAGCTCCAGGATTGTGATCACGGCCGATGAGCTTCATCTCTTGGCCACCACGGTTTTCCCGCATGGATGTCCGCCCAAACTCACCGCCCCAGACGACTAGTGTATCCTCTAACAAACCGCGCTGTTTCAAATCGGTGAGCAGTGCATACATTGGCTTATCGACGTCTTGACATTTTTTGATGAAGCCTCCGTTCAGCGCTTCGTTCTTTCCAGCTCCATGGGAGTCCCAGCCCCAATCGAAAAGCTGGATATAACGCACGCCGCGCTCGGCAAGTCGGCGTGCAAGCAGGCAATTGTTAGCAAACGATTCCTTACCCGGCTGAGTGCCGTATAGCTCATGGATATGCTTTGGCTCATCCTTAAGATCGAACGCCTCATTGGCGTGGATCTGCATGCGGAATGCCATCTCGTATTGAGAAATGCGCGTCAGTGTCTCCGGATCATTGGTCTCCGCGTGCGCTTGCTGATTAATTTCCGAAATAGCATCAATGGCAGCACGGCGCATGTCTTTCGAGACTCCCTTAGGATTGGAAAGATAGAGCACGGGGTCACCTTTTGAGCGACATTGCACACCCTGATAGACCGAGGGCAAAAATCCAGATCCCCAGACAGACTTACCCGCAGATGGAGTCTTACCGCCAGACACCAGCGAGATGTAGCCAGGGAGGTTATCATTTTCACTGCCTAATCCGTAGGTTACCCACGACCCGATTGACGGGTTGCCTAGGTTTGCATTCCCAGTGTGAAGCAACAGCTGCGCGGGGGCGTGGTTAAACTGGTTGGTATGCATCGATTTGATCAGACAAACATCATCGATGCATTTTTCAAAGTGCGGTAAACGGTCCGAGATCCATTGGCCGGACTCCCCTGTTTTGTGAAATGGGTATATGGTATTTAGCAGCTTGGGAACGCCCTGGATGAAGGCGAACCGCTGCCCTTCGAGATACTCCTGCGGCGTCGGTTGACCATCGAGTTTTGCTAACTCCGGTTTGTAATCGAACAGCTCAAGCTGGGACGGAGCACCCGCCATGTGGAGGAAAATCACCCGCTTGGCCTTGGGCGCGACGTGTGAGAGGTGATCGGGCAAGCCGTGACCGCTACCGCCTAGGGCTCGACCCGCCATGGAAGTGAGCCATGCGGAGCCCACACCCGCGACACATTTCGAGAGGAATTGCCTACGCGACTGGTGCTGGAGATAATCGTGCTGAAGTTGTTCGTATACGTTCATTTGGTCAAGGCGTTGTCGAGGTTGAGAATAGTGTTGGCGAGGACTGTCATAGCCGCGTCCTCAGGAGTGGCACCGATAGGCTTTGCGAGCGCTGGGTCATTTTGATAATCTTTCAGCAGTTTCTGGTAGAGATCTGCTAGAACGGATGTGATTTTTTCATTCGCCTGGTGCTGGGTAGCGAGCAGGTAGCCATGAGCAATTTGTTTATTGAGATCATTACCTCCCTCGCTGCTCATGCGCTTGGCGAGTGCTTGTGAGCATTCAAGAAACACGGGATCATTCAGTGTGATTAGCGCGTGCAGCGGTGTGTTGGTAGAAATACGCTGGGCGCTGCACAGTTCACGTGACGGTGTATCGAAAGTAATCATCGATGGATACGGGCTGGTGCGCTTCCAGTAGGTGTAAACGGCACGACGATATCGCTCCGGCCCCTTGGCTGTCTTCCATTGGCCGCCGTTATAAACAGTCTGCCAGATGCCGTCGGGCTGCGGTGGCATGACCGATTTTCCACCCATCTTACGGGTCAGCAGCCCAGAGACGAGTAGGGCATTATCTCTAACCATCTCAGATGTCAGGCGGTTTCGCGGGCCACGCGCAAGCAGGTGGTTCAGAGGATCCATCTTCGCAAGTTCTGGACTTGCCTTGTAGTCTTGGCGATAGGTCGCACTTAGCACCATTTCACGAAGTAATGACTTCAACGACCACTGGTGTTCTGAATGGAAAGCCACAGCCAAGTGGTCGAGCAGTTCCTGATTGGTAGGCTTAGTGCCAGTGGTTCCAAAATCGCCCAGTGTCTCGACGATGCCCCGCCCGAAGAGCTCGGCAAATACACGATTCGCCATAACGCGGGCTGTGAGGGGATTCTTTGGCGAGCTGATCCACTGCGCCATCTGTAGGCGATTTTCAACTTTTTCCTGGTAGCCATTGAGCAGCTCAGGAACGCCTTGGGTGTAGATCTCCCCCTTGTTGAGCCATAGTCCACCGATGAACAAACGTGTCTCGCGGGCGGCTTCTTTTGGACGCTCCTGCATGACTGGGATAGTTGTGCCACTGATCGCATTGTAGTCGCTCTGCGCTTTTTCATGTTTCGCAACTGCTTGCTTGTGGGCGTCGCTGTTGATGTGCTCGATCCAAGCGGTGTCGTTGTCTGTTTCTATTTTAAACTTCCGCAGCGTACACGCTTGGCTACCGGTCGTGCTCGCGGCATGCTTGATATTAATGTGGAGCTTTTCGTTTCCAGCAAATACAACAGGGTTTTTAGGGACTATAACAGCGGTGCGACTGCGGAATAATTTGGGAAAGGCTCCAAATCCTGTTCTGCCTTTCTTGATAGTATCCACTGGATCGTGAGGGCCTGCTAAGCTATCCGCAAATACGTAGGCCAAGGGGATTTCCTCTTTGGTGCCGTCAGCCTTAACCTTCTGCAAAGTAAGCTGAGACAATACGGAGCCACGCACAGGGAGTTCAGCCGGGTTGTCTTTTTCAGGTATGATGGTGATTTTCATCGCGGTGAAGTCCTGAGCGACAGCCGTCAGATCAAACTGTGTTCTCACTGCCAGCGTGCCCGATGTGTGAATCTCCCCCGTGGGATAGGACTGAAGTTTTCCATGCGTGGATTTGAGTTCTGAATACTTGAGCGGTTCCCAGGAGTCCGCCTCTAACATTCTTTCTTTTCCCGGTGCATTAATTGCAGCGCGAAGCTTCGGTATTTCTTGATACAATGAAACTGATTTTGAGAGCTGAGAGACATCAGAAGCCACCTTAAAGTGCGGGTAATCATTACTAACATCCGCATCCTCCGTGGAATTAAAGAAAGACATAAACCGGTAGTAGTCACCGTGCGGAATCGGCTCGTAGGGGTGGGAGTGACACTGAACACAACCGAATGTTAGACCCTGCGCTGCCGTCCACGTGGTATTGATGCGGTCGATGGTAGACATGATACGGAATTCCTCATCATCGGTGCCGCCCTCGGTATTGGTTTGGGTGTTGCGGTGAAATGCAGAAGCCACAATTGATTCTGAAGTAGCATTGGGAAAAAGGTCACCCGCAAGCTGTTCACGAAGAAACTGATCGTAGGGTTTGTCCTTATTGAAGGCAGTGATCAGGTAATCACGGTAAGGCCAAATATTCCGGTGAGGATCTTTTTCGTATCCCATGCTGTCGGCGTATCGAGCAAGATCCATCCAAACCGCCGCCCAGCGTTCTCCAAAGTGCGGGGATGCGAGCAATCGTGCCACCTCCTTCTCGTAGGCGTCGCTCGACGTATTTTGTTGAAATGATTCTAGTTCTGCTAAAGTTGGCGGCAGACCCGTCAGATCGAGTGAAGCACGGCGCAGCCATTGCTCACGGCTGGCCTCGGAGGTCGGCTGCAAAGCATTTTTTTCAAGATTTGTGAGCACAAACTGATCCATCGGCTGCTTCACCCAGGATGGATTCTTGAGCTCGGGTGCGGCTGGTTTCTCGGGAGCAATGTATGCCCAATGTTTTTCCCACTTTGCGCCTTGCTCGATCCATTTCCTGATAAGCTCGGCTTGCTCGGAGGTGAGCGGCTCCTCGGCATGAGGCCCGGTCTGCAAAGGCATCTTGTCATCAATATCATCGGTGATGATCCGCCGATACACCTCAGACTGCTCAGGTTTCCCCGGGACGATAGCAATTTTACCCGATTTACCTTTTCCCAAAGCTTGCGCACGATCCACAAGCGAGAGATTCCCCTCTGCAATAGCGCCTCCGTGGCACTTGGTGCAGCTTGAGTTCAGGATGGGACGGATCTGCTGATTAAAGGAAATCTTTTCCTCAGCAACGCACGGCAAAGCCATCAAAAGTATGAGGGCTGAACACGATCCAGATCTTGGCAAAAAGTTAATCATATGAAGTTCAAATTACTGGTAACACTATTACGCTGATCTCTGAAAAAACTAGCGTCAATTTCTGTTATTCACGGGTGTATTTTGGTAAACACTATCCCATTTTTTAGTAAGTTCAGCATGATTGCTTGCCCTGCCAGCTTTTCTCCACGATTGTGTCAGCCATGAGACAGCACCTCGTCCTTGGCACAGCTGGCCACATTGACCACGGAAAATCATCTCTCGTGCGCGCTCTTACTGGGTCTGACCCCGATCGTCTTCCCGAGGAAAAGGCACGTGGCGTCACTATTGAACTCGGCTTCGCTCACCTATCGCTTGAGGACGAGAATACCGAATATGAGATTGGTATCGTTGATGTCCCAGGGCACGCTGACTTCGTCAATAACATGGTGGCTGGCGTGGGTGCGCTGGATCTGGCGCTTTTTATCATCGCTGCCGACGATGGATGGATGCCGCAGTCCGAAGAGCATCTCCATATTCTCAGCTATCTGGGTATTTCCAATATCATCATCGCACTCACAAAATCCGATCTCTGCGAGGATATTGACTTCACGATTGAGGTGCTGCGAGATGAGTTGAAAAACACGGGTATTTCTGACGTCCCCATTATCCCCGTTTCTTCTATCACCGGCGATGGCATCGAGAATCTGAAAAAATCCATAGCTACAACACTCCGGTCATGTCCGGTGCAAGTTGACGCGGGTAAGCCTCGCCTCGCCATCGACCGCATTTTTTCGCCACAAGGCGCAGGAACAGTGGTCACGGGTACTCTTTCGGGCGGTTCAGTCAACATTGGCGACTCCCTCGTCCTTCAGCCGGACGGACTGACCACACGCGTCCGCTATATTCAGAATCACAGCCAATCGCTTGAGACCGCCCTACCCGGTATGCGCACAGCGCTGAACCTTCCGGATCTACCGATCAGCGCACCAGGAAAAAAAGGAGCCGAGCGCGGACACACGCTTACCAGCGAGGGCTGCGGCAAGCCAACTGTCACGGTGGACATCAAGCTAGAGCGTATGACTCGTGCCATTCCAGGTATAAAACCACGTCCACTACGCCATATGGAAACGGTGATCCTCCACCACGGTTCAACACGCTGCCGAGCCCGGGTCATCCTGCAAGACCGTAGTCACCTCAATCCGGGTGAGAACTGTCATGCACAGCTTCGCTTAGAAGATGAGCAATTTTTTCTGTTAGGTGACCGAGTTGTGCTACGCGACGGAGCCCAACAAAATACTCTAGCAGGAGGCACTGTTCTGGACACTCGCCCCACACGCTATGGATTCCGCACAGAGACACGCGCTGATTTTCTGAAGACACTATCAGAAAACCCTCTCGACATCCGAACTCACCTTGAAGCGAGACTCAAACGAGATCATAGCCTCAGTTCCCACACGCCATTGCATGACAGCCCATTCAGCGAAGATAACATCGAGAAAGCCGTGCAGTCACTCGCCGATGATAAAAAACTCATCACTTTAGAGACCGATTATGTCTACTCCCCGTGGTGGCAGGAACAAATATCCACAGCAAAATCTGCTGTCACAGACTGGCACAAACGACATCCTGACCTTCCTGGAATACCTCTGGATCAACTCGCAAGTTCCCTTGAAGAGTGTTCGGAAAGACTATTTGGGGAATTAATAATCACACTCGAATCCGATGGCTTCCAGCGTAAGGGAAAGACCCTAGCTGCCAGCAATCACTCCTTGAGCCTTCCCGCAGAAATCAAAACGCAGGCAGAATCCATCATCGCCAAACTTGACCAGGCGGGTCTCCAACCGCCATCCCCTGCTGAACTAACTACTACCGATCAGCATGCGCAAGCCCTGCAGTTTCTGTTGCGCTCGGGACAGGTGATTGAACTTGATGCAAAAGTAGTGATCTCAGCAGAATCGCGGGACGCTGCCATTGAAAAAATCCGCGGGTATCTGGAGGAAAACGGACAAGCCACCGCCAGCGAACTTCGACAGCATCTGGATTCAACACGCAAAGTGGTCATGCCACTGTTAGAGCATTTAGATGATCTAGGAATCACTGTGCGCAATGACAACCACCGCACTCTCGTATAGGCAAGTCATCTACTCGATTCCCCAGAGTTCAAACGGGCTCAGAACCACTGTCCACTCCCAAGTGGTGATCAGTAAATTAAAGAGTGCGTGGCATAGTATGCAAGGCCACAAGGATCGTGTTAGATGATAAAGATAAGCCATCACCAGCCCGAACAGCCCCACCGCAACAAGATCCTGGAATCCGTAGAAATGAACGAATCCAAAAGCCAGAGCAGACATCACGGCGGACGCATGCAAACCGAGTCGGTTTTTTAATCCGTTAAATAACAAACCTCGGAATACAAACTCCTCAAATAGTGGGGCAAATACAACTCCCGAGATCAAGGTCGTCAGCAGGCCTGTCCATCCATATTCATTCCACTGATAGCCAATAGTTGGGTCGAATGGAAACCAATCAGCAGGCAAGGAATACCAAATCAGGTCAATTCCCCACACCACGGAAAATGATGCCAAAACCCACTGCCACATTTTCGGCACAGGACGTAGCAATGTATGCCAAACATATTGCGGCCGTCTAAGAAAGAACCACAGGAAAAGCATTGCCCCTAGCCCACGGAATACCAGATCCACAGCAATCCCATAGGCAGTAAAAGGAACTGCCCATGACATAAAATCGTAAACAACCCACATCTGGGTGCTAACAAAATCAGCCAGAAAATCGCCTAGTACAAAAACAACTAAGCAAAACGATAATGGCCACAGCCTTGGCAATCTTGGCGCGCCTAAACCCTTGCTATTTCTCTCCGGAAAATAACGCCGTGCGACCACTACAATGCAAACCAATCCTGCAATAAAAACCAACCAGTCGATAATTGCAATTTTCGCACTCGTGACGAGCATGAGTTGTCGGCGCTCATGGATAAGACGCTTCATCTCCTCCGCTTTTTCACCCTCCTCTAATTCGGCCGCCTTGACCGCAAGCATGCACGCCACCCAATCGCGTGGAGCCACCCGAAGCTGCTCATCAAGCGCATTCCACGTGTAGTCGTCGAGTCGGCGACCCGCGATCAACTCTCTGAGGGCATCAGCGTAGAGTGATTCAGCATTATCGACTGGCTCCACGACTTTCAGCGCAACTTCATCCTCTCCCTGCAACCAGTGGAGGCAAGCCAAGGTCACGATACCCTCAGATGTGAGCAGTTCTTCGTCATTCGCATAGCTTAGATACTTGATCGCATCCCGAGCTGCCTTCTCTTTCCCCTGATCACCCAACAACCATCGCTCAACTTGAGGTAACCCCTCAGATTGTTCGGCGAGCATCATCGAGATTCCATACCTCTCGAGAGTTCCAGCTTCATCGAAGTAATCCTTCTGCATGAAATCGCCTTTTGTTTCCCAGGTGAAATAGCCCCACAAAGGGAGAAGAACGCATGCAAGCACAATCACCCATGCATAATTCCGGTAAATACGGCCTGTGGGAGCCAGCCCAGCGCGCACGCTTACAAGCTTAAAACTAGCTTCATTTTGATTCTCGTTGTCTGCCCTTTGATCCACTTCAACCATTCAGAGCGGCAACCTTTGACAGGTCAAGCTCACATAAATGACCTGCACTATATTAAAATCTGTTAGCTATAAAGTCAGGATATATTGATCATCTTTGTAAAAAAATATTACACCTAACTGCGTATGCCCCTAGGGAT
>JBGCEU010000163.1:0-7969 GCA_045106535.1 Akkermansiaceae bacterium
AAGCACGCATGTTTGTTTGGTATTTTTCAGGAGTATCCCAGCGCCAGTGCCAGCGAACTCGATTTAATGAGTTTTTAAGAAAGTCCGGCTGCATGTCGAAATACTTCGGATCAGAAAGCTTGGGTCTGTCAATTTCCACATTGGCATATGCTCCATCGACTGCTTTAGGCCACGGAAAGTGCCCGATGCCCGGCCGGTGGTCAGAATCTCTGGCGTGGGCGATATTAAAACTCATGTATAAGCAGAATGGGCGCGCCTTGGGGTGAGACCTAACAAACTGAACCGAATGATCACCAATGATTTCAGCTGTGTGGCGTTTTGATCCGTCCTCTAGTTTCACAAAATGTGGACCACCTCCGTAAACTCGATGGTCATCAAACATTCTTTCCAAAGCGACCTTCTTAGTCTCAGCAAATTTAACATGCTGTTTACCGTAAAATCCTGTGCGGTATCCAGCCTTTCGCAGCAGGACGGGAAAGCTAGTATCCACATCCATAATCTGGACAGGGATAGCAGGCAGACCTCCTCCAGTGTATCCGTGACTTGCCTCAGTCAGCCCAGTGAAAATTGTTGCCCGACTAGACATACAAATCGGCGTGGTGACGTAGGCGCGCGTGAAGCGAATCCCCTCAGCAGCAAGGCGGTCAATATTCGGGGTCTTCACGATGGGATGCCCCGCACAGCCCAAGGTGTCGTTACGCTGATCATCGACCAGAATAAACAGAATATTCGGTCGCTTAGGGGCATTCTGCCCTTCCGACAAACTGAAAAAAGATAACAGCAGAGCGACGACTAATACTTCAGGGCGGTGGATCATTTCCCTCACAATGCTAGTCAGACTAGTTAGTCGGAATTTCATTCACTGTGTAATAAGCATCCTTGTGCAGGAGTGGCTTACCTTCTTTGGACTTCATCGCATCCAGGTTAAAATCATGGATGTGACCTTCGATGATTTTATCGAGATGTAGCATGACGGACATACCATCGGCTGATGGCACGGCCTTAGTGACCTTGAGTGTCGTCTGATCCACCTCCGGACTACCATAGCGTCCGGCATAAATGTGGGTGTATGTGGAAATGGTATAAATTTCAGGCTTCGCTGCGACGGATTTGTCCACTGGCTTGGTGAAGTGAAAGAGGAATCCATCTTTCTTGATATTGATCTCCTTGATCTCGAAAGGCACTTTTCCATTCCAGTCGATACGCTGGATAGCGTAAGGCTCGCTTCCTCGCACGGGCCACTGCCTGGTGGTGGTGAAACCCCCAGCAATGAGTTGGCCTTTGGGTGAGAACTCGACATTCATGATTCCGGTGGAAAGCCCCTCACGGAAAGGGTAACAGGCACCCTGCCAGACGCCGTTGATTTTTTCCGTGGTAGCACGCAGGATGAGGCTGAGCGTGTAGTCGCCAAGGAAAAGCTGATTCTCGAAAGGACCAAACTTACCACCTGTCTGATCAAGCTGGAACCCAGAGATTGACCGGCCCATTTTTATATATGGAAAACGGATAGCAGGCGGAACAAGCTCCTTGACCCGCTTTTTCTCCACTTGGAATCGGGACGGGCCGTTAGGCTCGACCTTGGGCGTGTCCATTTCGGGCACAAAAGGATACCAGTTGTAGCTGGCGGGATGGCCTAGGAAGCCCCCCGGCTTGAGGTGCTTGAGTGAGCAGCAGCCATTCCACGGACCCTGGCTCTCGATGGTAAACATCGCGCCCTCGGCATTAGCCGCGACACCGCCTGGGCTTCTCAGTCCGCTACAAACGGGGATCATTTTCCCGTCAGGTGTCACCTTGACCGCCCAGCCACGGAAGATGTTGTGTGATTTATAAGATCCACTGAGACCGAGTGCCACCCAGACATTACCATCCGGATCGTGCTTGGAACCGAAGGCAAACTCATGCCCCTCGGCGTAGCCCCAGTTATTGGTGAGTGTGTCGTATCGATCCGCAACATCGTCGCCATCGGTATCTGAAATCTTCGTAACTTCACCAAACTGCGTGGTGGTCATCGCGCCATCTCTCCACGACAGCCCAAAAATCTCATCCTGCCCTGTAGCAAACAAATGATACTGCGGTGATGGAGTCGCATCGAAAGCACCCTTGATAAAATAGATATCCCCCTTGCGTGTGCCTACTGCTAAACGCCCATCGGGAATAACCTCGAAGCTGCCCGGTCGTAGTGGAAGCCCTCGAGGGATCGGGATATTAACGATCGGATAATACTTCGCTTCTTCCTCAGCCGTGCCCCACATTTTGCCGAGATCCTCGGCTGGAAGAAGGGAAACAAAAGACAGCGAAGCAATCAGAAATGCAGAACGTAATTTTACCATTGGTATTCGAGAGTGAGAGTGGATTTGCCCTTGGGTAGCTCTAGCGGGATAAGCAGGTCACCGGGATCGCCTTCACGAATGACGGCTTTCTGACCACCTGTGACGCGGATTGTTAGACCATCCACGGTGTAGGAGCCTGGCGATTGAGGTGTGATTTTTTTACCCGATCCTGCTCGGAAATAAAACATGTCCTGGGCCTTTGCGGCATCAAAACTAAACGTGCGGCGGAACTTGGCTTTGCCTTTTTCTTTTTCGATCGCCACAGTGAAATCTTCCACCTTCACCTCACCATAGTGGTAATGGAATGTAGGGCGGCGCAGTTCATCAAGATGATAGCCTCGATACTGATAGCCGTGATCCTGCGGGAAGGTGTAATTGGTTTTCCCTTTGTACGGCCAATGCGCGTCCATGGATTTCAAGCGGTGGAAAGGAATACCCTTCGGGAAAGTAATGGTATCCGTGCCGGCCACACGGAATGAGCCGTTATTGACTTTGGCAAAGGCACCTTTCCAGAGCAGGCGCAGCGCCATTTCCTCTGAGTCGAACGCGAGATTAATGCGTTCCGGGTAGCCTACTCCTATCGCACGGAAGCCAGCCGGAGTGCCCCGGCCACGAACCATTTCCGCCGTGTCGAATACACGCAGCTCATCTAACTGGCGCATCAGGCCTTCGGGTTTTTTAGCGCGGGCACCATCACCGAGGTATGCCCACAGCGCTTCGATCTGCTGGGATGAGTCGCCGCCTAACACATCAGGTCGTATCGATTTCCCTCCAGGCCAAAAGCTCGGCATGATTCCTGTGGTGTGGAAGCGTGAGGGATTTCTCATGAAGAGATGGAACCAGTCTTTTTGCAAACGTTTGGTCACGTGGGCAAGATCCAGAGCGCCGGCATTTCCGGGGTTTTTGCCATTGAAGTGGTGGCAAGCGATGCAGCTAAACCCTTTTGTCCCCATCATCTGGTAACCTGCTCTTTTTGACTCACGGATATTGGCAATCTTCGGGATTTTTGCATCCTCAAGCTTATCGACTTTTCCAAAGAGCTCAACGAGATGCCCGACGTTCTCCGCGCCATACTGTGGCATTTTTGAATTGATGTAATCACGCTGTGTTTTGCCTTCTAACAAAACACTCCTGATCCATTCCGGTGTAAGTTTGGCTCCGACATGTGACAGCGTTGGCGGGATACGCCCTTGTTCACCCAATTCGGGATGTGTGCCAGTGAAGTAAGAATTACGCGCTGGATCGATACCACCCAAACCCTCACGCTCGTGACATGCGGTGCAATTGAAAGTGGTCAGGGTCTTATGGATATTGTCGATTGGGGTTAATACGACTTTTTCAGACTTGGGTAAAAACTGGTTGATCAACTCACGCTGCTTGGAGCTGAGGTGATAATTAAGTGCCTTGCTTTTGGCTTCGCTCAAGCAGCCTTTGTTTCCAGTCAGTTCAGCGAATGAACGACTGTAATTGGGCTGCACATTCATATCTGTGTGGCAATTTGCACAGCCCTGCATTTTGAAATGCTTTTTCCCAGTGGCGGCAAGAGCGGCATCGACTTCGAGTGCTTTGTGCTCAACTGGTGGCTTTTCCCAGACTGTTAGCATGGATGACGGGATGGTTGCCCTCTTGAATCCTGGCCCCTGCATTTCGAAAGAAAGCTTTCTGTCTCTTCCAGTGTGATAGTAGGTCAACTTGAGTTTTTTCTTACCGGCAGACAATTTGGTAGTTTCCTCAAAGCTTTTGGGAGAACGCATGTTGCTTGGTTTCTCAGAGAATAGCTTCTTTCCGTCGATCTCCAGTGAACCTCCATTCAGTGTTAGGAAAAAGGTATAGTCGCCAGGCTCTGCGAGATTAATCCATCCCTCATACTCGACCGCATATTCCCGTGGAACTCTGCCCAAGCCCTCTAACACAAAGTCTTTTACATGACCGGCTTTGACTGGTCGGACTTCATCTGAACCGATGCCCTCCCAGACATTTCCCTCATAGAGAGAGTAGTGCAAGTTACCTGAAACCCTGGTATCACGTAGCAGATAATGCGTTATGTCTTGTAACTCATTCGAGGCTAACTGAGGTGACGGCATGCGCCCTGATGGACGAACTGCATGGGGGTTTCTCAAAAACGCCAGAAGGCTCTCACCGCTATATTTCTTGTGCAGATCACCCAGCGGAGCTGAAGTTTCCTTCAGAAGCTCTTTGCCATTCTCATCACGCGGTGAGTGACAGGCTACGCAGCCACGTGCGTGGAATAATTTGTTTCCGCGCTCAGCAGCAATGGCATCAGGCACTTGACGCTTAAAGTTGTTTGCCCTCTTGGATAAGAGGAAATGGGTAATCGACTTGGCAATTTCCTCCCTCTCCATTTTGTCCTTACCCGAGAGAACATCCGGCATCGTTGTGCCTGGTTTTGTTTCGTGAGGATTGCTGATAAACTTCTCGATATACTTATGATCAACCCTTGAGCCGATGTTTGCGAGCCGTGGTGCTTTTTTTGAGCGTTTCGCAAATGAAGCGTCGCTTTGGTGACAAGCCACACAGTTCATTTCCTCGACCAGAACCATCCCTTTCAAGTCGGGTTTGAGCTTGCTCTCGGGTAATCCCGGAATGATCGGGTGCGCTACAGCAGGAGACACGGCGAGCGCAAGGTACAGGGCTGCGCTGCTTTTTTTAAAGAAAGACGTCACGTATTAGTTGAATAATGTTAGGAAAAAATTTCAGTCGAGTCGGGCTACATCAATGGCCCCCAGATCTGCTCCATCACATCGTGTAAAAACGGATCGTGAATCTTCAGTTCTGCTCTGACGAAAGGATAGAAATCATTGCGATAAAAATAGGACTCCACTCCCTCAGCAAAATATTCCTTGTGGTTGGTGGCTGCGTAAGCGCGGACTTTTCTGCCATTGAAGAGGAGAACCTCATCGTAGAGCTTTGCCTTCATCGCCTTATTATAAGCCTCCATGACCCGTGGCTCTTCGAAGCCGAGTATCTGATCGTGGTATCCGTGTGCCAGCTCGTGGAGAATCACGGCGGGATGCTTGAGAAGCTGATCTCTTTTCAGCAGGTTTGTCGCCTGGGTGATGTGAACTTTTTTTACCAGACGCGCGTCATAGCCGCGCTCGGCGAGCCATTTTCCGCCTGGGTGATATTGCATGTTAGAAAGCTCGGGATGTGAGTGCTCAATCCATATTCCCACTTTGTGCATATCCTTGAGTTGCTTACCGACTACGAGGATATTGATTCTCTGTAAATGGTTTGCCAGCATTTGAAGTGCCTTACCACCTTGCTTGGCGTGCTCGCCCTTGAGGAGCTTTGGGTCAATGTGGACTGTCCACCCCTCCATGTTTTTGACCACAGGATCAAACTTCGCTGCTTTCACCGCATCCTTGGTCGCTATCGTCTGTGCTTTTGGGTGAGTCTCGTGAGCAGAGCTAGAAACGAGGGGAAGAGCAGCGGCTGCGGCGACACACAGAGCAAGTTTCGTTTTTTTAGTTATTATCATGTTAGGAAATTTCTGAGGCAGGATACCAGCATGGAAGCTCGGTCGGCTTGTTCTTAAAGCAATCAAGGATATCCTGAGAAACGTGGCGTTTATGAGCAATGATCGTGTAGACGTGCTCGTCAAACCAATCATTGTGCATCGTCCAGATCCCCTTATTGCCCTTGTCCTCACCCCAGCTGTTTTCCACGAGCCATTTCTTAGGCTGCCCGTTTTTATCCAGATCAACACCCATGAGAGCCATGGCGTGACCTGCTATCCCGGTGTGAAGACGCAATCGATCTCCCTTACTAACCGAGAGGTCTAAACCAAACAACGCCTCGTAATCATAAAGCTGGTGCTGGAAGAGGCCGTGCTTGAGCGAGTGATCAAAGGTCATATCAACAGCAAACCATAGCGGCTGGTTGGCAAGGATCGATGCTACAGCGATTTCCTTCATCGCCGCTGGTGCAACGTTCACAAAATGCATGTCTTCTTTACCTACAATATTGTGGGCACGCTTAAAGCTGTAGTGCTGGTTCAGCTCATTGTTAGGATCGTGATAGAGGCAGACATACTCGCTCAGCGGGAGGTTGACGTACTTCTTGTAAAATGACTTTGGCGTGTAGGTCTCGGCAGATGTTAGTTTACTTACTTCAGCGGTGTTCGCATGCACGTCAGAATCCTTATCTTGTTCACTGCGCTTGTATCGCCACTCAAATTCTGTAGGTGGCTCACCGAGGTTGAGAACTAGGAAGCGGTAAACTTCCTTGAGTGCCTCCTCCTTTTCATTGCGAAGTGCTTCCTCGCCTGCGCGCTGGTTATTCTTTTCGACAATGCGAATAGCCCACACGCGGAGCAAGCGCTCTAGAATATGGTTGAGCGTTTGTGTATTCTCACTGCTGAAAGTCTCCGGCATCACGGAAACGGGAACGACTCCGTATTTCTCTACGAGGCTGGCTGCATAGTTCCACCAGCCGCCATCTTCGAGCGCCATTCTGTTAATAAACTCCCACTCACGATCAAGAAAATCCACATCTCGTAGCTCGATGATCGATTCGAGATACATGTTCGCTTTTTCCAGCTTATCCCAGAACTGCAAATAGGCGTGGGAAAACTGGAAGCCGTCCATGTCATGATCTCGCACGACTTGCGGGCGCATGACATTCATAGCTGCAAACATCCAGCAACGACCGGACTTCTGCTGATTCATAATGCCCTTGGATTTGACCCGATGACTAAAATGGCCGTCGTCACTGCTGAGGACATTGCGGTTCAGGGCAAGTGACTCGATGGCATTGTTCGTAACCGCATTGTGGCATGCGCGGTCACTCTCGCCCATCGTGTATCCCTCACGCAGTCCGGTGAGAAAATCCGGCGTAAGCGAGCCGTTTGCTGTAGAAGGTAATAATTGTGAGACAGACATTCTATGTTGTGGAAGTTAACGTTTGAGGATCAGAGTCTTCTTAACGTAAGGGGTTGGATAAGATGTCTGCCATACATCTGGAGTGAAGTCGAGATTTTCAGGATCAAATGCCAGAACAACCACCTCACACTTCTTTCCAAGCATATTTTTAGTAACGGGAATGTAGAAACTGTAGTTTTGGTCGCTTTTCCTCACTGGATACTCCCATGGGTTTGCCGCGAAGGAAGGTGCGCGGTCGGGGGCACCGACATATTGGCCGTCGACACGTAATCCCACCCAAACTGCCTGACTGCCGTGCTTGCCGTTGCAAGCCACCGTGAGATAGCCGCCTTTGGGCGCATGATCGACAGTAAATGGCAGCGACCAAGCCTTTTGAGCCTTCTTGAAGGGAGGGAAAAGCCATGTCATTTTCCAGCCGGAACGATCAAGCTCCTTATCGGCCTGTGAATAACCACGGATTTCGACAATTTTGCCTGGTCTGAGGTTCGAGCGCACGTAGCGGATGGGCTTGGTTTGGTCACACTCAATGCGCACGTTGTTACCGTCCCTGACGGCACGAGCCATCGTCCAGTTTTTGAGATCAGCTGATACTTGCACATATTCCTTGGCATCGACAACGGGACTAACTGCCATTGCATCGGGAGCGGCCTCTAAAACAATGGAGGCAACCTTCTGCGCCTTACCCAAATCGAGCCTAAAGCTGCGCTCTTGGGGAGCGCGCGTGCGCTTGCGTGTGAA
>JBGCEU010000164.1:0-3345 GCA_045106535.1 Akkermansiaceae bacterium
CCCATAGAGCCATCTTTATGGATCGACCATGCTGAGCACATTGGATCGACTTCGAGTTTAGATAGACCGATCTGATTCGGTGTATATTTGATTTCGTAGTTTAGATCAGGTATGGCGGCCTGCCTCAACTTGTAATCGGGAACTCTGAAAAAGTAGATGTAATCCTCACTGGTGATTGATAATTTCACAGGATGGTCTAATGGGACATAAATATCCTGGCTGATAGTAAAATCGTCCTCTGTACCGAATGCCTGGTCAGGGCCAGGATACAGAAAGTGCCAGTAAAAGTCTTTACCAATCACCCTGATTTCCAGAGGGTCAGGTATCTCTATCAACAGCTCGGATTCATGATTGCAACCTGATATCAGGGCAGCAAAAAGTGATGCAATCAAACAAGGTCGGTTACTCCGGTTGAGGTGGCTCAGTGATTTCCAGTACACCATTGAATTTTAAATCTTGGGTAAGTTTGGTTATTGCTCCGGAGGGCCAGCTTACTTCGATGGCGTCGATCTTTTTCATTTCTCCCAACCCGAAATAAAGCGGCATGCTGCTTTGGGACAAATAACCGCTCTGGCCGTCATGCACCTGTGTCTGGATTAACGACCCACTGGTCACCTTGACACGCGCACCCAAGCCGTCGCGGTTGGATTTTGTTCCCTTCAACTTGATCTTGATGAAGTTAACTTTTCGTTCACCTCCTGCCAGATCACTGATCAAGACCTGTGGCACATCACCAAATTCGTTGGTGATAATATCCAGGTCGCCATCACCGTCCAAATCAAAGATGGCTGACGAGCGCGTTCCTTTGGTCCCCACAACAAGAATTTTTCCGTCGTGCCCTTTTGCATGCTTATGGTCGCGATCGGCTCCCGATGCATCCAGCTCAAACCACGGCAGAGTCAATTCGCCGTCTTTGCGTGGCTCGATTCCCAGAATAAACTCAGCATCCTTAAAACCTTTGCCACGGTTGTTGATCAGAGCGGTGTTGATGCCGTAGCGAAATGGATAGTTCATGCTCGCACAAACAAAGGCGTCCTGCCAGCCATCTGCATTAAGATCACCAACACTCAGTCCCCATGGCCAGAAATTTTCCATGTTTAAATTGTCGGACTTTTCCCTGAATGAATCCTCGCCGTTGTTTTGGAAAAATGCGTTACCTAGAATTCTTCTGCCACCATCATTGAGGAAATCCTCGCCCCATTTATCGATGACCCACATGGCTTTGTCTTTTTCCTCTGAAGGTCCGACAATGAATGACATATCCGAGTGCATGTCCGTGATATACAAATCCATGTGCCCATCATTGTTGTAGTCGAAGCTTTTGACGTCCATGGCCCCCCACGGGGTCGTGGGAAATAGTTCTCGGCTCTTGTTGATGAATTTTTTTCCTGCCTGATTTTCCCAGTAGCCATCCCGGCCCTGCATACTCAGAACGTAGAGGTCTTGATAACCATCACGATTGAAGTCCACCGGAATGGCTGCTCCAGACCAACCTTTGTCGATCAGACCGGTCGCTTCGGTCACATCCTTGAATGTTCCTTGCCCGGTATTCTGAAACAGTTTGGAACTGCGTTCCCGCTCAGGTTTCAGGTGCCCTGCGAAGGCATCCCTTAGAGCCACATAGTACTTTGGGAAGGATTTTTTGACGTCATCTGCGCTAACAGTTCCCTCGACTTTAGCTAACTCATTCGTTGTGTATTCTCCCACAACACACAGAAACAGGTCTAGTAACCCGTCATTGTTATAATCAAAAAAGACAGCGGCTGAGGAGTGCTCATTGTAATCGATGCCAGAGCCCTTGGAGGCATCTTTAAATCTGCCATCCCCATCGTTGATAAAGAGTTGGTTGGCATTGCGGACATTGGTCACATAGAGATCAGGATCGCCATCGTTGTCGATGTCGGCGAACGATGCCGTCACGCTGATGGTGTCTTCCACTGCCACACCTGCCTTTTCAGTAATATCTTTGAACTTCCCATTGCCGAGGTTTTTGTAGAGTCGACTTGAACCTACTTGTGATACGAAATAGACATCGAGCAGGTCATCGCCATCAACATCCGCAACGGCAATCCCATTGCCATGATCGTAATGGGCTGCCTTGTAATTCTTGCCGGCGCAATCGACGATATAGTGTCTGAAATCGATGCCGCTCTGTTCCTGCTGGTCTGAGAACTTGAAATCGACCGGTGCATCAATCTTGCCTTTCGAGGCGATCTGGTCAGCTCCGCGTGACTTCATCCATACCTTGGTTTTTTCAATTTCATCCGGCACTACAATTCGTGCTGTATAACCGTCTTCGTTGCCAGTACCCGAGGCAATCAGCTCCTGCAGATCGTTTTTCAGTTTGCCCATGTCATCTTCTGATGTGCCTTCGTAAACACTGCCTAGTGAACCGTCTTTCTGGAACAGCAAGACTTTGGATGAATGGGAAATAACGCCGTGTTTCGAGTCGCCTCCCTCAGCAACGGGTAATTTGAAGCTTTCCTTGCTTAGCTGCCAGATAACATCACGCTCTCCCGTTAGAAATTGCCAGTTCTCGTGGGCGGCACCCTGCTTTTGAGCATACGAGAGCAGTTTTGACGGAGTATCGTTTTCAGGATCCACCGTGATGGTTACGAAGTGGGCTTTATCTGTATCGACGGCACCATGAACCGCTGCCACGTTCTTGGTGACTTCAGGGCAAATCGTGGGGCAGGCCGTGAAAACAAAATGAACCACCCACGGTTTTCCTTGAAGCTGAGAGCTGGAAAATTCCTTCCCGGATTGATTCGTTAAGGTAAACTCGGGAGTCTTTGATACGTCAGCGGTATCTGGTTTTTTCAGTTTGACGACTTCTTGTTTTTTACATCCAAGGCAAAGCATCAAAGTTGCAAGTAGAGCAGTGTGCAAGAATATGGCTAAGGTTCGCTTTATCATAAGGTATAACAGTTATAGACTGTGCCGAATGTATATAACTCCCTTCCTCCGTCCAGATTTGAATAGGCAATTATGACACAATGAAAACGGCAATCTATTTTGTCTGAAAACTATTTTTTAACAGGTCGGTAGCCGACACCATCATATGTGGGGTTGGTCGGGCGGTATTCGGCATCAAATTTTGGGTCGGGTGCATTCAGCACATTGCCATTTTTCAATGTCCCGCGCAAGTCATGGATAGTGTCGCCGCCTAGGTAACAATTAGCCACTTTTCGTCCGTCCCGGATGTCCATTTCATATCGCCCTTTGGGAGCGATCCCGCCACGCGCATTGTTATTCCAGAATATGCAATTGGTGTAGGTGTTTCCGGTGCTGGCGTCATCGGCTCCATTGTAGTTTCCAGTGAAGGTGCAGCCATCGACCACTATG
>JBGCEU010000165.1:0-27096 GCA_045106535.1 Akkermansiaceae bacterium
CTGCCCGAAGTATATGACGATCGACACACGAGGGTAGAAGGGTGGTCAGCTCTACGACTGGCCGCATTTGACAACAGGAGAGATCCGCTGACATTGGTTAATGCTTAAATTTTTCAATTTTCAAAACTTCTCCATTCATATGCAACTCCCGGGTATAGGACTTGGAGGAATCTTCCGTGAGCCAGGTTCTTCCACCCACCCACACCCATTAAAAATACGCTGATCGTTGATGACTTTATCGCTGGTGAGCGCGCTGCCTCAATAAAAAAAAATCAGCCTCGCATTCTAAGCAATTAGCAGAAACAAGACAAGGAAGATAAACGATTCCCAGCCATTGGGCATCAGCTAGCCATGGCAAAGCGTGAGATCAATAGCCTCTGATATTTTTCTAATTTCCCCCCTCACTCATCGCGCTCATATTTACTCAGCGGCGCGGACGCTAGACACTGACGCCCAGTGGGTCAACCGTTGAGTTTGAAGATGCAGCGGCTTACTTCCGAGTGACGCCAGGCGGCAGCCAGTCTTTAGGCATTGGTTTGATGGCCGCATCCTCAGACTTGCTATCCCCAGAGCCAGCTCCACCAGCTGAAGCTAAACTCGCCGAATACTTGTCGATTTTTTTCTGAAGAAAACTCTCTGGGTACCCACCTGCAAACTGCTCAAGCTTTTTTCCGTCGGCATAAATCTGAAAGGTGGGAATTCCACGCACTTTCTGCTCAGCCGCCCATTCGCGGTTGTCAGCGACATCAACTTTGACAATTCGTAGCTTTTCCGCGTTGTCTTTGGCGAGTCGCTCCAGCACGGGAGCGATTTTTTTACATGGAGGTCATGTATCGGAATAATACTCAACCATCACGAGGCGAGATTCGCTAGCGATGACCTCCTCTCCCTCTTTTTTATCCACGGAAACTACTTCCGTGGTCTGGCCATTGCCATCCGATTCCTCTTTCTCGTCATCGCTGAACCAGGACTTTGCGCTATCGGTAAGATCCTTCACTTTGTCACAAGAAGCCAGTCCCAACGCAGATATGGCAAGGAATGTGGTAGCTAGCGGTTTTAATCGGTTCATATTTACTGACTATCACATATCCTGAATTAACACAACGAAGAAACCTGACGATGGTTTGTAATCTAGAGGTGCTGTTTGTGCTGTATTTATCAATGCAAACAGCTATATTCCAGCACGTGAAAGTCGGCATTATTGCGAATCCTCACAAGGCTGGGGCAAAAAAAACTCTAGAAGCACTGTGTGTGGCCTTGGAAAAAAAGAAAGCCACCCCCGTGCTTGAAACTCACACGGCTGAGCTGATAGGAGCGACTGATGGTGTAAATCCGGCTACTTTTGCTGAAACTTGCGATCTCGTCGCCGTTCTAGGTGGTGATGGAACAATGTTAAATGCAGCCAGCCAGATCGGCCCCGCAGACATCCCTGTTGCAGGAATCAACATCGGCACTCTGGGCTTTTTAACCACCTGCACCGATGAAGAACTGAATATCTTTGCAGACGCCATCACTTCGGGAAAATACACGCTCATCAAACGGATGCAGCTTAAGGCAACAGTCATTTCCGAGAAAGGAAAGGAGCAGCATTTTCGAGCACTCAACGAAATCACCCTTGCGCGTGGACAGACGGGGCGACTGGTTTCCTTGGACGCATGGGTCGATGGTGAATTACTCAATCACTACCGCGCCGACGGGCTAATCGTTGCCACGACTACGGGTTCCACTGCCTACTCACTATCAGCTGGCGGACCACTGATTGCGCCTAAAGCGGATGTATTTGTCATCACCCCTATTTGCCCTCATAGCTTGAGTAATCGATCACTTGTCGTTTCCGACAGCTCGATTGTGGAGCTGGCACCTGCAGCTGACGCCGAGTGCCCGATGCTGTTCACTGTCGACGGCCGCGAGGTGGTAAATATTGGAAATGGCGACCGTATCGTTGTCGAACAAGCTGGGCATGCACTGCCGCTACTTCGCCTTGAGGGTAGGTCATTCTACACCACTTTGAGGCAAAAGCTCGGCTGGGGACACACGTAGTACGCAGATCATTCATGATTGTTTTTTCCTGCCGTTTTGGCGGTTTGGCATTGCATGATCCGGCTGGGTAGTCTGATATCCCCCGCATGATGAAATTTGACCCTGCTGATACACAGCTTTTTGTTCGCAACAGAGCTCGCCTCGTCGAGCAGCTAAAGCCTTCGAGCGTTGTGGTTGCTAATTCTAACGATGTAATGCCAACGAATGCGGATGGTACGATCCCACTTAAACAGAATGCTGATATCTATTATTTGACCGGTATCGACCAAGAGGAAAGTGTCCTACTACTATTTCCTGAGGCAAAAAAGGAAACCGAGCGAGAGATTCTATTTGTCCGTGAGACCAACGAGCACATTGCCATCTGGGAAGGTGAAAAACTGACCAAAGAGCGCGCGACCGAATTATCCGGGGTCAAAAATGTCATGTGGACTAGCGAATTCGACACCACGTTACACCGTCTAATCCAGCAAGCTGAACACGTTTACCTCAATACGAACGAGTATCTTCAAGCCAAAGTCACCGTCGAGACGCGAGACTTGAGGTTTATAAGAAAATGCCAGTCTGCCTATCCTCTGCACAAGTACGAGCGGCTTGCTCCGATCATGCACAAGCTTCGCATCTACAAGGACGAGGAGGAAATCAAGATGATCCAAAAAGCTTGCGATATCACCGAGCAGGGATTTCGTAGAGTGCTTGGCTTCATCAAGCCGGGCGTCGGCGAATGGGAAGTGGAAGCTGAATATATCCATGAGTTCATCCGCAATAAGTCGAAGGGCTTTGCTTACAATCCGATCATCGCTTCCGGAAAGGGTGCGCTTTGCCTGCACTACGTTGAAAACAATAAAGTCTGTGAGGATGGCGACATGCTCCTAATGGACGTGGCGGCTGAGTATGGCAACTGGAATTCAGACCTAACACGAACTGTTCCCGTTAACGGCAAGTTTACAGATCGCCAGCGAGCGGTCTATAATTCAGTGCTCAACGTCCTGCGAAAATGCAACGACATCATGCGCCCGGGGCTGTTGCCATCTGAATATCAGAAGAAATCGATTGAATTCATTGAGGAAGAGCTCATCAAACTTGGTCTGATCGATGCGGACGAAGCCGCTAAGCAGGACGATGAGAAAAAACTCGTGAAAAAATATTTTATGCACGGCACATCCCATCACATGGGGTTAGATGTGCATGACGTTCACCCACATGAGGAACCATTCGACGTTGGAATGGTCTTCACCATCGAGCCTGGCATCTATATTCCAGAGGAAAACATGGGCGTGCGTCTCGAAAATGATATCCTCATTGGTGAAAAAGAGAACGTTGACCTGATGGCAAATATCCCGATAGAAGCCGACGAAATTGAAGCACTGATGGCTGAAGGCAGGTAATCAGGAAGCCTTCTTGAGCTTTTTGCCAGCACGCTTCTCGATAGAGAGAGCAGCTTTCTCATCACCTTTTCCTCGCAGGAATTCGGCAAAATTTGTCGATACTGTGGCGTAGTCCATTGGAGCTTCCCTCACCTTGTCCTCATAAATATTCAGAGCCTTGGTGAAGTGCTTCTTCGCCCAGTCCTGTTCATCTGTTTCACACAGTGCAAGGGCAAGGTTTGCGTGAGACTGCGCAGTCTCTAGGTGATGCTCACCAAAAGTTTCCCGGCGGGCTTCGAGTGCCATCATATGCATTTCCCGAGCTTGCTCGTAGTATCCCGCTGCCAGATAGAGAGCCCCAACATTGTTGCAAATAGCTGCTGTTTCCTCGTCATGCTGCCCGAGATTGTCATGGCAGATTTCAAGCGCTTTTAGATAAAGATTTTCTGCGGTATCAAAGTCCCCCCTGCTTTTGTGAATGTATGCTAGGTTGTTACATAGATCAGCAACGTCTAGAAGAGCTGGAGGTTCCATGCGCTCAAACAAATCGATAGCTCGCTTGTAGAAAGTGATGGCTTCGTCTTCGTTCCCGTCTGTATCATAGACGAATGCCACACTTGCGCTGATTCGCCCAAGCTGTTCAGTATGCTGCGGGTTTCCCTCGATAAGCTCAAGGGATTCCAGATATGACTTACGTGCGTCCTCAAGATATCCATACTGGCGAAGAAAATCGCCCCTTACCTCCAAGCTGACAGCGAGCTGTTCAATACTCTGCGGATCGTCATCTAATGTGGCACGAGCTTTGTCTACGGCCGCTGTCGCAGCGTGCATTGCTTCGTCCCAATTACCATCTTCACAGAGTTTTTTTACTCTATCCTGAAGCATGTGCAGGAGGTTTGCTGTTCCGGATTCCATATTAATAAGGGCTGTCAGTGAACTACATCACAGGTTTGTATGCACTCAATAAACACCATTATTAAAAAAAACGCCAGTTAAAATCCACCCAATGCGTCAATGCATGCCTCTCTACCCCGAGGCAAATGCCCATACGCATTCTGTAAGGCACTCGACGCGCTCGTTCGCTGATGGGCGACTCCGAGTAACCGCACCATCTCGTTTTCATAATGAATCAATCCACGCATATCAGCTCCATTTTCACCCAGATAAGCAATACCACGGCATAATAAATCATAAAGCTCAGGCACCGGGTGATCCGGCTCTGCTACATGAGCAAGAAGTTCACCAAAATAGGATGCAACCAAGGTATCAGTGTATTTTTTCCGTAAATTTTCACGATACTCGCTCACTGCCACTTCGCGTAACGTGTGTAGTTCACTCTTGCGGCTTCTTACCCAATCAAGCTCGGCATGAAAAAACAAATCCAGCTTTCCCGAAAAGATGCTTCTAGGGCGACGAGCTCCCTTGGCAACCGTTTTGATAAGACCATGCTGCTCGGTACACCAATGCACAATAAGACTAGTTTCTGTCAGCTTGGTTAGCCTGATGATGATACCCGATGAATGCTCCATGCTTCGAGAGCAAGATGCCTCAAAGCAATACACGAAACAACAAATTAGGATTCCATTTAAGAAAAATCCCGCTATCACTCGCCCCCGTATGAGTGAACAGAACATCGCTGACCTCCTGGCGCTGGATACCGGTGCGCTTAAGAGCCGCCTGTCCGAACTCAGGAGGTATCTTTGACGTGCCGTCCCTACAAGATAAGCTTGAGGAATACGATAAGACGATGACCGATCCCTCGTTTTGGGATGATACAGAAAAAGCCCAGGGCATCGTCGCGCAATCCAATCTGGTCAAGGGTCGCCTCGAACCATTTCTCGAACTTGAAAAACGTGCCGAAAATCTAGACGAGGTCATTGCGCTAGCAAAAGAGTCCGATGATATGGAGTTCGCGCACGAGGCGAATGACGACTACGCAGCAATCATCAAGGAGCTCGACAAATTCGAGCTCATCACCCTGCTAGACAAACCAACGGATGCATCTAATGCCTACTTGACTGTCCAAGCAGGTGCAGGCGGCACGGAAGCGTGCGATTGGGCGGAGATGCTGCTACGCATGTACACCCGTTGGGCAGAATCAAAGGGTCTCAATGTGACCAGTCTCGACTATCAAGATGGTGATGGCGCGGGATGCCGCACAGCTTCGCTGAAAATTGATGGGCCTTACGCTTACGGTTATCTCAAAAACGAGCGCGGGGTACACCGGCTAGTTCGTATTTCCCCATTCGATGCTGCAGGCAAACGGCATACTTCATTCTCAGCCATCGATGTTTCTCCGGAAATCTCAAAGGATATCAACATTGAAATTCCTGATTCTGATGTTGAGATCAACACTGCACGCTCAGGCGGTGCAGGAGGACAAAATGTGAATAAGGTGGAAACAGCTGTCATCCTCAAGCACAAGCCCACTGGCATTATGATCCGATCCACACAAGAGCGTTCACAACTTCGTAACCGAGAGAACGCATGGTCACTACTTCGAGCCAAGCTCTACCAAATCGAGGAAGACAAACAACGCGCGGAAGCAGATCGGGAGTATTCAGCCAAAGGAGAAATCGGCTGGGGAAGTCAGATCCGCTCCTATGTTTTCCAGCCTTATCAAATGGTCAAGGACTTGCGTACTGGCGAAGAAACAGGCAACATCTCATCAGTGATGGACGGAAACATTGATGCGTTCATCGAAGCTCAGCTCAAAGGCAAAACCCGCGACTCCTAACAATCCCATCATGGCAACTCGCACAGGCATCTTATTTTTAGTTTCCGGGCCATCGGGTTCAGGGAAAACCACTTTATGTCGCAGGCTTGCGGATGAGGGTGAGGCTGTTTACTCCACATCCTGCACAACTCGCCCAGCCCGGGAAGGTGAGAGACATGCCCATGATTATTTTTTCCTGAGTGAGGATGAATTCAACAATCGTGCAGACGCGGGTGATTTTCTTGAGCACGCTGAAGTTCACGGCAACCACTACGGCACCCTCAAGAGTGAGGTGCTCGACCATTTGTCTCAGGGAATCGATGTCGTGATGGATATCGACGTCCAAGGAGCCGAGTTAGTTCGCGGATGCGATGATCGAGAAATTCAAAAAGCCTTGGTTGACCTCTTTGTTATGCCCCCGAGTGAGGATGAGCTTCTTCAGCGACTCACTGGGCGTGCGACAGACTCGGAAGAAGTTATCGCATTGCGTATGAAAAATGCGCTCGAAGAAATAGCTTATTGGCCGAAATATAATTACCGTCTCATTTCTCTCACAAGAGAAGAAGATTACGGAAAATTCAAGTCTCTACTAACAGCTGAGCGAATGAAAATATCTCGGATCGTGAATCCTAAAGTCTGAAGCCCATGTCGAACATTATAATAGGTATTACTGGCTCTATTGCCGCCTACAAGGCTGCAGGCATTGCCTCTCAGCTGATTAAAAACGGACATGAAGTGCACTGTGTCATGACTCAAGCAGCAACTGAATTCATCACACCGTTGACGCTTCAGGTCATTTCCCAAAATTCAGTGCTCGTTTCTCTGGAGGATGAAAAACAGTCTTGGAAGCCAGGCCATATCGACCTAGCAGATCGCGCCGACTTATTACTAGTGGCTCCAGCCACTGCGAATGCACTGGGAAATTTTGCTCAAGGCTTGGCGCCTGACCCATTGTCCAGCATCTATTTAGCCACACAAGCCCCAGTGCTAATAGCACCGGCGATGAATGGCAAAATGTGGCAGCATCTGGCCACTGAGCGCAACGTGAAACAGCTTAAAAAGGATGGGTGCCGATTCATTGGTCCAGAAGAAGAAGGCATGCTCGCCTGCGGCTACTCAGGTCCGGGAAGGCTGATGGAAGAGTCCCTGATCATCACCGCAGCAGAACAGCTGTTGGATGCTAAATCATAAATACTAGATTGATGACATTTCTCATCACCGCAGGCCCTACTCGGGAACCTATTGATCCCGTTCGCTATCTAACTAATCGGTCGTCTGGAAAAATGGGCTACGCTCTCGCACAAACTGCAGCGGAGCAAGGCTATCGTGTTATCCTCGTATCAGGACCTACACAACTGGATGTTCCTGACAGGGTCGACTACATCCCTGTGGGGTCAGCTAAAGATATGTATGATGCAGTCGAACATCATATCAAGAAAGCTGATATCGCTATCTTTGCGGCTGCTGTCGCAGACTATCGACCAGCTATAGTTCCAGAACATAAGATCAAAAAAACTGGTGAGAGAATGACACTCGATCTCGTTAAAAACCCGGACATTCTGGCGTCAGCTCGATCTACCTTCAAATATGAAGGGGTATTAATTGGTTTTGCCGCAGAAACTGAAAACGTTGAACAAAATGCCCGGGAAAAACTCATGCGAAAAGGATGCAACCTTGTTGTAGCCAACGATGTTTCCCGTAATGATATTGGCTTTGATGTCAGCGAAAACGAGATACTACTGGTTTCTGCAGACACTACGGAAGCACCACCAAAAAATTCCAAAGAGCATCTGGCACATGTAATTGTTGAGTGGGCACTTAGCCTAGCCGCGGTCAGAGACAAGGATAAGCTCTGAGAGTTTACGCCACTCATGGCGAATTTCATCGGGCATTTGCGAGAGCTTCCATGGCAGTCGATATCTCCAATTCTCTCCACCGACCGTTCCAGGAATGTTAATTCTTCTGGTGCTGTCGATGACATCGGTAACCATGAGAGCGGCATAATCGGCACGTGATTTGAGTAAGCTGTCAAACATTGCCCACTTCACAACAGATCCGTATTCGGCAAAGGAATCTTCCGTCTCTTCATAGGGCAATCCGGCAAACTGACTGAGTAGTGACAGCCCTCTTAGAGCACCCTCTTTTTCAGGCCCATCCAGCATGCCTTTAAGAGTATTCCACATAGCTGGAACAGATTCGTGGTCATGAGTCGCATAAGTTGTAAAAGCGCACTCGGGATAATCCCCACCCTGCACGACTCTGCCATCATGCTGCGTCTCCCAATGACAGATTTTAAATCCAGCAACACCTATTTTTTGTAGATGCGGCCTAACATAATCTGGCACACACCCTAGATCTTCACCCACAACCTCACCGTCACCAGCCGCCTCTAGGACAATTTTGAGATACTTGTCACCATCGGCAAGATTTGCCGCCTTATTCTCCTGAGTATCATCCGGTCTTGGAAAAAATCCAGGCAGTGGGCCACCAGTGATTTTCTTGGCCTCCTCTTCCGTAAGTCCAATAAATTCGGCATTCCGCTGCGGTCTCCATGGAAAACTAAAAATTCGATAAAATCCGAGAATATGATCGATCCGAAAAACATGGAACACATCAGTCAGCTTTTCAATTCGTCTACGCCACCACGAGTAATCATGTTTTTCTAGTTCATCCCAATTATATAATGGGATCCCCCAGTTCTGCCCCCACTGACAAGCAAAGGCATCATCTTTAAATACTGTTTCAGGTGGCGAACCGCCCGAGAGTGTTAGATCAAACCAGCGCGATTCAAAAAACACATCCGCACTACAGTAAGAAATCCCAATAGGGACATCCCCCATCAGTTTTACATTTCGTTCAGCAGCATACGCGCTTAGATCTCTCCACTGATTAAATGCATGCCACTGAATCCACTCATAGTATGCAAGTTCTCTGTCCAATTTGTCAGCAGGCATTGAGGCAAGGAAAGCCTCTGCTTTTTCAGCCGTATTATATTCCTCCGGCCAAGTGTCCCACGCCTCGCTGCCAGATAACTCCATGAGGTAGCGAAATTTAGCGTAAGGAACTAACCAGTCAGCCTCAGCACTTCTAAATACCTCGAAAGCAGGGTCAACAGCGGCGGACTGCCAAAACTCCTCAAATGCTTTAGCTAGGAGTCCCCATTTCAGTTCGTTTGATTGCTCATAATCAACAAGATCTTTCTCGCTCTCATTACTATTAAATGTATCAGAAGCCTCACGCAATAGCAGCCCGCTGACCTGAGCTATCGATTCGAGATCTAATAAGAGCGGGTCAAGTGCCACAGAACTGATCGCGTTGTAGGGGCTGTTATCACCTCCAGTCTCATTGATGGGCAACAGTTGCAAAAACCCTACACGGTGATCTACCGCCCAATCCACCATCTCACGCATGGCTCGGGTGTCCCCAACTCCCAAATCTCCATCCCGCCGAAGAGAAAATACCGGGATCAAGATTCCCAATCGTCTCAGGCGAGCCATATCTGCATTCATCATGCGGGGGGATATCACACCTACAAGCCAAACTTGCAACAGCAAATCAGATCGTATGCCCGCATCTAAATAATTTCAGCTTGTCAACACGGGGCACCTTCATAAAGTATCATATCATGTTTAAAAATTCATCAGTTACGAAGATCATGCTTTTCGCATCTATCTCAATCGCCACACCCTGTATCTTGACTTCTTGCGGCGCTCCAGATCCACGTGTCCAAGGTGAGATGGAACGTAATATTCTGAGCGCTTCTGAAAACCGTAAAGCTGGGAACACTACTGGACCACAGCAGGCTCAAGGCTCAAAGAACTGGGGGCATGGAGGGTTTTAAGACCATCATCCACCCATAAATTTCTAGAACTCGTAGGTCGCTGATAAACTCAGGGAGTGAAAACGTGACTTGTATTTGCCATTGAGAGCTGGAGCTAGAGGTCCAGCTACATTTTTAACTCTGCGATCGGAAAACGCATACTGATAAGCAAAATCCCAAGACCAGCATTCACCCTTATGACCAACACCTAAGGTGAGCCAGTGGCGGTCGGCATCTGACACAGCCGGAGTGAAGGTGCTGTCGGGCTGACTGTTTTCGATGTAGTTATAGCCAAAGCTGAAGCTGTAACCATTTCCAAGCTGGCGAGTTGCACCTATGCCATAGATCAGATTATTGTCCCAGTTGAATGGAATTGGAATAGCGGCCGCAACCGGAGTATTTTTGAGAGTCAAGGTATTGAGTTTTTCCCAGTTAACCCACTCAATATTGGCCTCAATGTTCCACTTACTAGTAGGACGGAATGAATAACCAACGGCTAGAGTCGCGGGTGTAATGAAACCTAAACTAGAATCGACTTTGCCAACCCCTTTAACTCGAGAGGAGCCTTTGGCATTAAAATCTGTCTGACTTCGATATACGATACCAAAAGCATGTTGCTCCTGTGGTTGCCAGCGCGCACTAACTGTCCACGCGACTGCTGTGTCATCACCAGAAAACTCAAGAACTGGACCACCGGGCACAGCACCAAGACCTGTATGTAGCTCGCCATCTAACTGGCTAACTCCTACACCAAGACCCACCGAGAAAGTATCGGTCACCTTGTATCCAGCGACTGCCCATAGTGTCCCATAGAGAATTTCAGCTTTAACAGCGCCTGTTGCATTACGAAACGGGCTGTCGTTGCCCCACTCTGTGCTCAGACCAAACGGTGTATTGAGTCCAAACCCGAGCACTAATCGATCATTGATTGGTTTAGCTACATAGATTTGAGGTATTGCCTGCCATTGATCTTTGGCGGAAACTGATGTCCCTCCGATATTTGCGTCTAATCCCAGATTTACGCTGTAGATTCCAAATTGCAAAGTATCTTCGGTCAGTTGTGTAAGTCCGGCTGCATTATAATAAACTGCGGCAGCAGTGTTAGCTGTAGCAACAAATGCATTTCCTCTGGATGTGGCTTCCGGAGCTTGGACGGGAATATAAAAACCGTTACCTGATGCTGGCACGGCTGTTAATGCTGCGACTGCAGCTGTTGCAATGATGGACTTGTGTGTGTTTTTCATAGCTTATTCGAATATGGTGTGTTCTTCAGTCAAAAATACGGAGCAGTTAGGTAGATCACAAAAACGTGACTCGTCTTGTACGAGTGTTCCCAGTGCCTGTTGAGCCTCTGGAGTCTGGACAATGGCAGCGAGTGCTTCGTGGCTCTCCCACCAAACCTCTGTAATCCCGTCATAGGGCGGCTTGCTCATACGAGGTGCCTGAGCAACTTCATTCAATGGTGTTGCGATCGTGTGACTCTGAACATATTTTTTTGCCTGCAAGGTTTCTGCAACGCTCTTTACAAGGGGTCCATGGTTGTTGAGCCAATAGTCACGGAACTCCTCATCGCTCATTTCGGGATTTTTTCTGACACAATATACGAACTTGATCATAACTAGGTTTTATTGAGGGTTATTCTTAACTACCATGCCTTGCCCAAAAGACATCATTTCCAGCGAGTGCGCCTACCAGAGAATCCCAACCGCTCTCGCCTATATCAGGATTTTTTTTCAGATCATATGTCACACGGAAACGAATCATGTCCCGGCGGCTTTCCGGTAGTATTTCGAAAAATGCACCAGTGTGTGCAAGTTTGAAGACTGCCGCAGCTAATCGAATACAATCCGCGCTGGGAGGTTCTTTGGTAGCCGTGCGGAAAGGTTCTAAATTCTTAGCCAGCAAACGGGAAGAAAGTTTAAACTCGACGCCTCCATCGACATGAGAGGCGAGCACTATTCCGGCATCACGCATCACATCAGCAAGTGCCGCCAATAGCGGTTGTATTGCCCCTTGGATAACAGTGATGGAACCTGGCCAACCTGAATCTCCGCCCGCATCACCAATCCATTCAAAACATCCTAGCTCATCCGTAAGCGGCCTTACCACATCCATGACTGAGACACTTTGTCCGTAGTCAAGATCCTCACCACGTAAATTATCTTCTGTTAGTCCCTCTCTGATCGAACGTAAAAAAACAAGATGCCTACGATACAACTCACGCCAGTTCATGGATGAATCAATGCCTGTGCCGTCGTCCTGATCCTCGGAGCCTGTTTCCGCCAATTCGACCAGTGTTTTCAGCGCCTCACCAACGTGTCTGAGATTTTCATGCTGAAATACGGCCAACGTAGCGATAGATAGCACACGATCCGAGGACGCAAGCATTTCCACACTCGACAATTTTTGCTTAAGCAATGAGTCGCGCTCCTGCTGAACAACAAACAGTTCGTATGCCCGCATCAGAGATACCTCGAGATCATTCACTTCCCACGGCTTTGTAATATACTGGTAAATACCGCCTTTGTTAACCGCATCTACGGCTGCCTCAATGTCTGAATAAGCTGTTGAAAGAATCCTAACACATGCAGGCTTAAGCTCTGCAACCTTCTCCAGTAACTGAGAGCCCGTCATGTTGGGCATGCGTTGGTCAGTGATAACCACGGCAACACTGTCGATATTTTCACGAAAAACTTCCAGTGCCTGCACACCGTCCTCCGCCATTAAAACATCAAACTTTTCCCCAAATAAGCGCGAAAAATATTTCCGCGTCTTGTCCTCATCATCGACAAATAATACCGAATGGTTGTTGTAGTTCTGGTCACTCATGCGCTGTGGCTGATTAAAATAAGTAATTTTATAAATAAATCAAGAAAATTTAACAACTAGCATAACTTAAATAAAATCAACCTTTTGCTGGAAATAGGATAGTGAACTCGGTGAACTCGCCCACCTCAGATTCAACAGATACTGTCGCTTCATGCTGCTTGATGATTCTATGAGAAATACTTAGCCCTAATCCCATTCCCTCCCCAACATCATTTTTGGTGAAAAACGGATCAAATATCTGCTGCTTTACCTCCTCTGTCATTCCACATCCATTATCTCTTACTTTGAGCACGAGCGTTCCATTGTCATGAAAATTGGCTGATACAATGATATCACCCTGCTCGAGATTTTGCTTTGTTTCGATCGCTCGTATTGCGTTCTGGAATAAATTCACCAGTAGTTGGCATAGTTGTCCCTCGTTGCCCTCGATCCGTATTTGATCGTCAACATCAGAAGTGAATTTCATACCCGACATGCCAGAGCTAGTTAGTCGGCGAGCACTCTCAATAACGTCTACGAGCAGTATCTCATCCATGTGAGCACTGTCCCCCCGTGTAAATGAGCGCAGATCGCTTACGATTCCTATGACACGCTGCACACCTTCACGTGCATCGCCTAATACGTCCAGGTAGTCTTCACGTTCGTCATCAGGCAGGACACTCTTGAACGTTTCCAAGGCATGTAAAGCCGTCTTGGTGTAGTTCAGTGGATTATTGACTTCATGAACAATACCTGCGCTCATGCGCCCTAGCGAAGATAGCTTCTCTGTTTGAACAAGTAGGCTCTCTTGCTCCTTCAACTGACCAAATGCCGACTCTAGCTGTTGATGGTTATCGGCAAGCTTTACTTCAAACTCTGCGCTACTGAGTAAGTTCTTAGCACGAACATTTAATTCGACTGTCGAGAAGGGTTTGGAAATGAAATCATTCACCCCAGCCTCCAAAGCCTCAAGACGGGGTGCCTCACTTGCTTGCGCCGTAATCAAAATAACTGGCACTCGTGACAGTTTCTCATGGCTCCGGATTTTGCGCGTGACTTCTATACCATCGAGGCCAGGCATCATAAGGTCTAAAATCACTAGGTCGGGTTTATGCTCTTTAGCCAGAGACCACGCCTGATCGCCATCTCGAGCTTCCACCAAATCATAGTCAGAAAGTTGTCTTGTTATAAAATGACGCATGGCTTGCTCATCATCAGCGACAAGTACTCGCTTGCGGCCAACGATTGCCTCCGCTCCATCCGAGTTCACAATCGATTGGGTTTCTCGCTGAATATTTTCCGGCTCGAGGGATCGTTCCGCACTCGCACGATCAGTTCTAGACCTCGCCTGTGTATTAAACCTCTCCAGAACATCTTCTGCTACCTGGCTAACATCCTCTGAGGGAGCCTCCAAAGGTGGCTCAATAGCAGGAAATTCAATGCCAAAAGTTGTTCCCTCACCCAGTTTCGATGAAACCTTCACAGCGCCATCCATACTCTCAGTCAAACTTTTAACCAGTGAAAGCCCTATGCCAGCACCCCGGTGCTTTCGTTTTGCTGACATGTCAGCTTGCCAGAAACGAACAAAAACATTCTCCACATCTTCCTCACTCATACCCTCTCCTGTATCTGCCACAGCAAAGGTGAGCTTCCCTCGCTTGGCCTCAGCTGATAGTATGATGGAGCCGCCTGATGAAGTAAATTTAACCGCGTTAACGGATAGGTTAAGAATTATTTTTTCTAACCTATCCCGATCGAGCCACGCTATCGGCAAATCTGAAACATCGCACCGACTGGATATGGAAACTTCCTTCATCGATGCTATGGGCCTCATATTAGATACCATTCCTTCGATAAATGTTTTAACATCTACAGACTCTGGTCTCGGTGGCGATTCACCACTATCAAGCTTAACCAAATCCAAAATATCGTTAATCAGCCGTAAAAGCCGGTATCCATTTTCCTCAATCGTATCAAGATACTCATCACAAATAGGATCTTTTTTGGCTTCTAACATTCCCCGCAAATTTTCGGCAGGGCCTAATATCAACGTCAGAGGTGTCCTCAACTCGTGACTCAGATTTGCAAAAAACCGTGATTTCGTTTCATCAATGGCTCTAAGCTGCTGGTTTGTAAGCTCTACTTCTTCACGTGCAGCTTCGACCTCTTGAACCAGCAGGAACTCTCTAAACCTGATATCATTGTAGAAATAAGTTCCCACACAGGCAAAAACAGCCGTGACGAACATAAAATATGTGTGAGTAAAAACATCACCCGGATGGTTATTAGGGTGCAAAATAAGAGAAATATACAAATAGCCTCCAACGCAAATCAACGCGTTTACTATGCTGTCAGCAGTAGGCCACCTCAGAATGAGGGTTGCGCCAACCAACACCGTGCACAACCCGCCGTAGTAGGGTGAACTACCACCGCCCGTATGGTAAATCATCCAATCAATCACGAGCATTGGTAGCAATGCAACACAGTGACCCAGTATCCGAAACAAGGTCCGGTTTTTAGTGATCGTTAAGCCGAATAGAACCAGCAGCAAGAGTGCGCCAGTAACCAATCTTCCAATAAAAAATGACCCAAAAAATTCGCGAAACACCACCCAGTCCAGGCTAGCAGCGGCAATGATAAAAACTGTCGCCAAGACAGCTGCTCGTTTGTAGCTTTGGCGTCTATGAACAGCTTCGCTTTCCTCAAACTTGTCCCACTGCTCTTCTCTCTGCTCAGAAGTCATTGTGATAAATCAGCATCAGTCCTGATGCATCGGGATTTTACGTAGTTCTAGAAAGAGATTCACACCCGTTTCATCTCTCTTCAAATCTGATTGCAATACTGTCCCATTCAGAGGAATAAGATCGAGCATTTCCCAGTCACTGCGATAAACCAAATTCCACTCTAACACATACTCCATCCAGCCGATACTTGGGTTAGTGGAGGCAACGTTTGTGAACACGACTAAACCATTACTGGCTAGTAATTTGGTAAACAGCTCCACCAATCTCTTACAGACTTTCTGAGACAAGTAATCAAACAATCCCGCGCAATAAACGACATCGTATGATTCCCACTCCATATCCACATCGCCCTTGCTAGCTTGCTTGAGAAGCTGGTGTACAGAACGCTCAATTGTCTCAATGCGGGTTCCCCTACCCATGCTGGATTTGAGATCATTTAGTAGCTTGGATGTGTAATCTAGTGTCTCTTTATTAAAGTCTAGTAGGGTGAAATCACATTGCTCACTGATCTCCTTATTCTTGATAAACCACTGCACCTCTTGGGCTGGGCCACAGCCAAGGTTCAGCACTTTCAACCGTCTACCTGATTCAAAACAACGATGTGCTTCATCCTCCAAGACTTTAACCAGATATTTGATTCGATTACGGTGAGCTACGACCGGAGCCGTTTCGAGGAATACTCGATTTAGTAGCTTAGAGTAGAGATTCACACCCTCATAGGGGTTGCGCAACATCATGTTGACCATCTCGTAGTCACCTGCGTATCCCAACGGCTTTGTGTATGTTCTGTAGGTGAATGGAGAGCATAGCACGAGGGGATGAATCTGCCTCCTAATATAAAATTTATGCGCTGGTTGCTCAATCAAATCAATAGAGCGCGAGCAATTTTCGAAGCCGGTCATCAGTGGATACCATTCGTTGACGATACTCTGCTCTATTTCGGAAATCACTTTCTGCTCTAAAGCAGCTGGATCTGATGTGTCGTTCGATCGAATACCCAAATCAATTTGCTCCAACCAGCGCCGCATTCCGATAAGCAGATTCTGCATATCAGCAACCTGCAACTTAAAATCAGATGAGACTTGGTGAGCACGTTTCCAATCGTCAACAAATTCCTCGAATTGTGATACCAGTGCACCACCTTGCTCTGAGTGCGATAAAAAATCGACCTCTTTCCAGCCACTGGACAAGGTGGCCTCGCAAACCAGTAGCACGCCAGTGTTGACGATGCTCGAAACAACAGCCTCACCATCATAAATAAGCCTACCGTTAAGACGAATCCTGAAGCCCTTCAAGACCTCCGAGAGCTGAACGACACTGTAAGGATTATAGATCTCAAAGGAGATCGTGTAACGCCTCATGCGCAAGATGTTAGCATTCAGGGGGTGCCCTTGGCTATTGACGAACTTTACACTGTTGTTAGTTGGGACGGATGTGGGCGTCGACATATGTTGGGTAAGGGCAAATTATTACAGGCAACCACCTCACTTGATTTACTGCGGAAGACAGATTTTAGTTCCTTTACTACTTCTGAGATCGGCAAGATTACTGGCTGACGTGTAATTTGACACAAATTCACAGATTATTACAGAAAAATTAATCTAACATGAAAAAAAACCGTGCCAGTCGAGATTTCATGGTTTATAGTAATGTTCAGTTAATTAACACCTAATACATGAGTCGCCCAGCCACACCTACACCATTTTACCGCAAAGGAGACCGAGTATACGATAAATCCGGGGTCGATTTACTGCAATTAGCTGAGCAACATAACTTCAACGTTAAGCAAGTTGCAAAGGTTCTTGGCTTTACCGTAGTGCAGCTCCAGCGCCATGTAGAAGCGGCTATCGGTCTCAAACCAAAGGATCTGTTTTGCAATCACAGAGCACTTCTTGCGAAGCGCATGATCACAGAAGGCATGGATCTTCACGATGTCAGTGAAAAACTCGGCTACCTCTATTACAGCCATTTTTGCACAGACATTAAAAAATTCTTTGGCATTACTCCAAAACAGTTAGAGAAAAAACTCAACGCTGAATAACTGCACGCTCTGGAGTTTTGCCTGCTGCTAGGTCAAATAGGTGCATGACTGGTGCCTAAGTTTCTAGCGTTGGCACAAAATAACCATCGAGGAGTAACCGATAGCGATCAACAACAGGATTGTCCCCTCAATTCGCGACAAGCGCATACGCGACCACATTAGCGGCACAATTAGAGCAGATAGCCCCAGCATAACCCCTAAGTCGATCCACGATAACTCGCCTGCGGCAAGGGGTTTCACGCCAGCTGTAGCGCCCATGACGAACAGGATATTGAAAATGCACGAACCTATTGCGTTACCTGTAATTATGTCACCCTGTTTTTTCAATGATGCTACAATCGTCGTTGCCAACTCAGGCAGTGAAGTACCTAGCGCAAATAACGTCAGGGAAATAATGACTTCAGGCACCCCAAAGTAGACAGCCAATGATTCACCGTGATCGACGAGCCAGTCGGCACCAATGACCAATGCCCCGATACCAAGGATCACAAGTCCCAGATCAATCATCACGCGAGAACCACCTTCTTTAGCGTGCTCAATAGCCTCTTCCTCAAATTCTTCATACCTCTCCTGCGCGTAGCGGGCTTTTTTAGAAAGCCTAACATTAGCAATGATATAAGCCAGAATCCCAGAAGCTAGGATCATTCCTTCCCATCGATCTAACTTCATATCAGACATCATCGCTACAAATACAACACTGGCTAACAGAAGAATCGGAAGCTCACGCTTAATCAGTTGCGAATTCACAACAACCGGACGAATCAACGCAGCCACACCGAGTATGAGAGCTATGTTAAAAATATTCGAACCCACGATATTCCCAAGCGCCATGTCCGGGCTAGCTTCACCAACTTCAATTTCCCAGCCAAACCATCCCGCTGGTGCAGCAATTACTTCCGGTGAGTTGGCTTTGAGACAAACTAACAATTCGGGCATACTCGTTCCAAATGCGACTACTGTAAGACCCACTACCAGAGGAGAAATCCCCAATCTCAGCGCAATCTCAGATGCTCCCTTCACCAACCACTCAGCTCCAAAATATAACAGAGTTAAGCCACCAATGAGCCAGAGAAAATGTATCGCGATATCCACAGGCACAAGAATGTACAGGCGGCGGCACGAATCAAACTGCAAATTGGTGGCTAGCCTAATTAATCCCGATCAAGAATCATGTCTCTTGTATTCCAAAAATACGATAGTCCCGAGACCACCGTCAAAATAACAGCCCCCCATAAGGAAATCGGTATCAGCCAATGTTCTGGATTTGATAAATACTTAAGTAGTTTCACTAGTGGATTCTCAACATTGACGGTGGAAAAAGTGAGATGCACCAAGGCTGTAATAATGAATAAAAGTTGAAACCCGGTTTTCCATTTGCCCAGACCATCTGCAGCCATGACCTTGCCCTTTTCTATCGCTATCTGGCGAATGCCTGTCACCAAAAATTCGCGGCAAATGATGAGAGCTGTGACCCACACTGGGCAGAGTCCCTCAGCTGAGAGGTAAACAAAACCAGAACAAACCAGAATCTTGTCAGCCAATGGATCAAGCAGCTTACCCAATGAAGTTACCAAATCCAGCTTCCTCGCCAGATACCCATCCAACCAATCCGAAATCGCACCCAGCACAAACGCTCCCAGCGCAATCGCATACCCCGCCACCCCCTCCGCCGAAGCCGCAGCACAAAAAATAGCCGTCAAGACAAGTCGGCACAGGGTGATAATATTGGGTAAATTCATTTGGTAGCGCATGGCTAGTTTGCACAGCTGTCAGCCGCAGGGCAATGACTCGATTCGGTTTTTCGGCTTTTTTCGCTTCAAATGCCAAAAGTTCCTATTGCGTCGGCTTTCTTACCGTGAATAATGCCGCCCCCTCCAAACCAACTCATCTCAATCTATGGAAAATAAATCTGATTTCGGCCTAATCGGCCTCGCTGTCATGGGCCAGAACCTGGTTCTCAATGTGGAAAGCCGTGGTTTCCAGGTCTCTGTCTACAACCGCACCACCTCCACGATGGAGGAGTTCATTGGTGAAAACCCCGGCAAGAATCTCGTCGGCTGCAAAACCCTTGAAGAGTTCGTCGATTCACTCGCATCCCCGCGAAAGATCCAGATCATGGTAAAAGCCGGTGGTCCTGTCGACGCCGTCATCGATTCCCTGATTCCCCTGCTCGACGAGGGTGACATCATCATCGATGGAGGAAACTCTCTCTACACAGATACCGAGCGCCGTGACAAATATTGCTCAGAAGCCGGTATGCGCTTCATTGGTGCCGGTGTTTCCGGCGGTGAAGAAGGTGCCCTCAAGGGACCCTCGATCATGCCCGGCGGGCCAGAAAGCACCTGGGAAGTCATGAAGCCAATTTTCGAGAGCATCTCTGCCAAAGTCGACGGCGAGCCATGCGTCGTCCACATCGGCGAAGGTGGCGCAGGTCACTTCGTGAAGATGGTGCACAACGGGATCGAGTACGGCGACATGCAGCTCATCTGCGAGGCATACAATATTTTTAAAGCGGCAGGATTCTCCAATGAAGAACTCGCTGATATTTTTGCTGATTGGAATGCGGGAGATCTAGAAAGCTTCCTCATCGAAATCACAGCCAATATTTTCAAACAAAAAGATCCCGAGACTGGCAAGGACATCGTCGATCTGATTGTGGACAAAGCTGGGCAAAAAGGCACCGGACGCTGGACTGTCATGAGTTCTGTCGAGCAGGCGATCCCCTTCTCCACGATCGCTGGCTCCGTCGAGGCACGCATCCTTTCCTCCATGCTTGATCAGCGCAAAGTGGCTTCCGGAGTTCTCCAAGGGCCAAGCAACTGGGACTTCAACCTCGAAATGAGCAAAGAGGATCTTGTGAAAAAAGTCCGCAATGCGCTCTACGCGTCCAAGATTGTTTCTTATGCACAGGGTCTGGATCTGATCTCCAAAGTCGGTGAGGACAAAGGCTGGGATCTCAACCTCGGAGAAATCGCCAAAATCTGGCGTGGTGGCTGCATCATCCGCGCACGCTTCCTGAACCGCATCACCGAGGCATACACCTCAGACACACCGCCTACGAACCTGATGCTCGCTCCGTTTTTCACTGAGATTCTAAACTCAGGTCAACAAGACTGGCGTGAAGTCTGCGCACTCGCTGCGACCAATGGCATCCCAGTCCCATCCTTCGGGGGTTCACTGGCATACTATGATGCCTACCGTGCCGAGCGTCTCCCCGCGAACTTACTTCAGGCACAACGCGACTTCTTTGGCGCGCACACTTACGAGCGCACAGACAAACCTGCCGGTGAGTGGTTCCACACTGAAGACTGGCCAGATCTCATTAGCTAGGGCTCATATCTAACAATCTTATATCATGGCGAAGCGGTGAGTCCGCTTCGCCATTTTTTTGTTGTTAAATAAATTAGGTTCTTAGTGCTAAAAATTACGCACTCCCCCTCTAATGTCTTCACTCTTGTGGCCTGACTCTTGGAATGCTAGTCTTTCGGTATTATGCATATCAAAGCTGCGCTCATTCTTATCCTGATATCCGGTCTTATCGGCTATCTGACCGAGCCTCTACTCGTCAAGAAACAGGATAATGGTTTGAGTGATAATTCAACCTCATCCAAGCCAACTCAACTGGATGATAAAACTACGGACGGTACATTCACATACATCAAGCCTGAGGGTAATACAAACCCCACCAAGGCCGCACCGGTTAAGCCCGGCAAACAAAAAGTCACGTCAATACCTCAGCACAATGACAAACCTATAGATAGAAAGCCTCCGCCAAAACCAAAATTTCCAATTACCACATTGGAACTGCATCGCCCTGATAACCGATCTCTCACAGGTAGTCCAAATCTAGAAAAAGCAATTGCGTTTGCGATCAAAAACAACGACTTCGAGGGACTTATCGACCTACTTGAAAAGGATCTCTACCAACCCGTTCAAAAAGATAAGGAAATTGAGCCAAAGCAACTTTCAGAACTTGCCGATAACCCCGCTTGGAGTCATGCGCTGAATGTCTACACACTGCTACAATTTTTCTCCCCCGGCGAAATGGGTCTTACCGTTAAAATTAACGATGATATGGGAAATTTCTACAACTGGTTGCTCACTACGCCTCAAGCGTTATCTGAGTTGCTCTATAACCTAACACCACAGGACGATCTGTCCAAGGCTCTTGCTATCATGCAGCAGATTTGGAAACGTGAGACCGAGCAGCCGGAAATGCGCACAAAGTATCTGAACCTCGCGATCGCTTGCGCCCTGGTTTTTGATAAAGCAAAAATCAAAGCCAAAACGGGATACGAAAATATCGAGCCGCTCTCACGCTACGCCCTGTTCAAGAAGAATGCCGAAGCTAAAAGATTGAAAACCACTCTCTCAAGAATGGACGTATCTGATCTCGTCTGGGTTGTCGATGTACCAGTGACTGATGACGAAATCGAGTGGGCCGTCCGACATGCCAACTTTAGCCGTAGAAATTGGGGTCGGGCTTACGGGCATATCGAGTATCTAATGGAGCGTGCTGTTAACGGTGAGAATCCCTACAGCGAATACATTTTCTCAGAAATTGAGAAACACGGAGGCATCTGTGGGGATCAGACGTATTTCTCAGCCAATACCGCCAAAGCAAACGGTATTCCTGCAACTGGCGTTACCGGGTCAGGCGACCGTGGTGGCCACGCTTGGCTAGCCTACAAACCTAAGGATGACGAGTGGGACACGACTACCGGCCGATACGAGAACTACTCGAACGGCAGATCTAGAAACTCACAAACGAACCAGAGTATCTCGGAATTCGAATTCATGCTAATGTCCGATCGGAAAATGAGGACTTCAGCTGTTCAGGAAGCCAAGACCCTGTTGCGTTTCGCCCGCGTTCTCATCAGCAAAAAACATGCGCCTACCGGTATCCGCCAGACACTCGAAGAAGCGACCGGTACAGCCCCCTTGTTAGAAGAAGCATGGTCGGATTACCTAACATTCCTCGAACAAGTCAGCCCTAGCCCTACAAAAGGTGAATGGAAAAAGGTTATCGAAACTATAGAGCGCACTTTCAAAAAGCATCCTACCATGTGGATGACCGCCAGGGCACTCACCCAGAAATATCTGTGGAAAGACCTCGAGCCTGAACTCATCGAGAAAGACCAGTCCCGCTACCGTAGCGAAATTGCACGCAAATTTCCTGCCCGAGGCGACCTCATTCGCAAGGTCATTGCTGAACAAGGTGACATGCTAGTGAAGCAAAATGATTTCACCGCCACACGATCATTTTATCGCCAGGCGTTCCGCCTCTTCGGTGAGGACACACTCAATTTTAAATTCATCGCTGAGCGTTACTTCCAGACCGGTCAGAAATTCCCCGACGATCGCGAACAAATCTGCGATGACATCGAGAGCTACTTTGGCCGCTCCATCGACCAGGAATCAGGTGACTACTTTAAGGCCAAAACCGAAATCGGTATCCTCACAATTATCTCAAGTTACTATCGCCAAATCGGCAACGATCGCAAAGCTGAAAAATTCAGCAAAGAAGCCGAGAAGCGCTCAAAAAAATCGAGCAAACGGGCTTTGTAGTTCAATTTTCTCCCGCTGTATTATTCCTCATTGAAAATGATGACTTGCTTATCAAGTAGTGTTTTAAACTTTGCGATATCACTTGCTATCAGCCCCTGCTCTTTTTGCAGTGCCGCAAGTATCGCCAAAGGGTGATCAACACTGCTTGGAATATCCACTTTGTTCCCGGAGTCTTGCGTTTTTTGTTCAACTGGCTGGCTAGCCGACCCAGCCATAGCATCGATCTTTAAGTCACCATTCTGATTCCAGAACGTAACTACCAATGCAAGCACAATAGAGCATCCAGCGGCCAGAGAGATCCAAGTCCGTTTACTAGACAGAAGCCATCCAAAAGCAGGCTCCTTTTTTTCAATAGCGGTCGACTCCCCATCACGAATCTGGGTCATGATCTGGTCACACTCCCATTCATCATACTCCGGCAGGTCTTCATGCAGTTCTGAGTCCAATTCTCGCCACAATTTGTAATGCTGTTGACAATCCAAGCACCTGCAAACATGGCTATTATGTTCAACCTTTGTTAGAAGGTCATCTTCCGACTGGAAGCACATCATCCAGCGGTGCAATCGGCAGGTGAATTTTGTTTTCTTGGTGACTGGTGTATTCATAAATATATGGCTTCTGGATGTTAGATTTCTTCCTGATGTATTTTGTGCGCAACCAGGGTTTTCCGGGCACGGCACAGGAGCACTTTCACATTAGACTGACTTATCCCCACGACTTCGCTGATTTCCTTAACTTGCATCCCCTCCTGCACTTTCAACCAAAGAACGTGGTAAGACCGCTGATCCACCAGGGAACGCACCCATTTCCAAATCTGTTGACAATGCTCGGCAGAAGCCAGCAGCTTACCCGGGTCATCATCTGTCTCCAAATGCTCCACACCATACCGGCTGGAATCATTTTTTGCCGCGCCCTTTACACGTAAATAATCAATACTCTGACGCCGGGCTATCGTAAAAATCCATGGCGAGAAATGGCGACCATTCCGGAACCGGCTCAAGCTGCTGTAGGCTTTGATAAATGTCTGCTGTGTCATGTCCTTGGCGTCTTCACTGTTTGAAATCTGGTTTTCCAGAAAGCGCTGGATCCGTGGCTGGTAGCGCCTGACAAGGCACTCAAAAGCAGCTGTGTCGCCGTGTTGACTTCGTGAGACAAGCACTTCATCTTCAAGCTCCATCTATCTCCCCTGCTTCGGCAGTAGCTTCTCCAAACTTTGTAACGACTTGATCATCTGATCTGATGACCCCTGCATCCGGATAGATAAACGGCTCTCCGTAATGTCGATTTTGGCACTGTTCCAATTCGTGGTTTGCCGGGCAACTCCCTGGGTCTGTTTGGCTCCAGCTTCTTCGTAAGCCCGCACAAGTTCAATCAGCAGATTGATTCCCGGAGCAATCAGCTCCATGGCATCGGCATCCTTAGCCTGTACTAGTAATTGGGTCGATACCTTACCTTCATGAGTGTGATTCGCGAGAAGACTCACAGTTCTGATATTACTGCTTAACACAGACTCTAGCTTCAACTCTTTGTGAATAGCCTCCATATTAAAACCAACTAGCGCTGAAGCCTTCGCGATCTCACGCTTTGTGCTGTTGTCAAAACCCCAGTCCACGGGCTTCTTACCCCGATCAAGCAAGTGCTTTTTGAGTGCGTCCAATCCATTAGCAGCAACAATCTCACCATCGCTCAATCGGGTAAAACACCAATCCACACCTAACCACTTCAATCCACGATGCAGGTGATATTGCTTTTCAATAGGTCGGTTATCTTTAGGAAATTTATCTAGCACCTCTCCCATCCGGGCATCCCGGAAACTGCCTTTCAACACAAAACATACATCATCCCCCGATGCCGAGGTTCCAAAAATGGTAATACCGTGAATATCACTGGTTTCAATCCCGAGAGACTGGTTCGCCCATTTTTGGAGCTTTGCCATGTGACGAATAATTTCGCCGTGCGCAACAGAACCTTGCCCGGGATCGATGTCTTCCGCGCTCAATTGAGCCATATCGGCATGGGCAAACCAGAGTGGCGCACGTGCGATGTCTGCCAGGTTTACAGGCCCAGCCTGCAAGCACGACAAACAGATGGGCAAGATGCACGCCACTCTGGTGAGTAGGTCTTTCATATAATTGTGTTAGGGTGCCAGCGGGGATTTACTCGCTGCCGCTCGGCTCCTCAATCTGGCTTCTCAGCCCACTCATGCGATCCTCAAGCTGGGTCCGGTATAATTCAAGCTGAGCTGGTGTCATTACGGAACTGAAGCGGTTTACCTGCTGATCCAAAGCCGTCTTAGTGACTTGCTCAGCTATTTGGCGAGCAGCTTCCGCATCGATTTCACGGCCAGAAGCAAGCTCCTCCAGCCCACGGTTTGCGAGGGAGGACATGATGCCCTGCATGGCTGGGTCTATGGTAACACCTGCTGAAGATGCCACGGACTGGATGACCGACTCAACTCCACCCTGGTCTTGCGCCGCTTTTTTTGCAGCGTCTTCATAGAGGACAGAATAAACACCGTTACGCTGTTCCGGAGTGAGCATAAGATTTTCCTGAATGCCCGCTAGTTCCCTTAAGGCAGAGACTTCGGCTTTGTTCTGGTTTTGTTGTTTCTTGAATGCCTGATATTTTTCTTTCTGAGCAGGAGTCAAGGTCTCCAACATCGACTCCTCAAGCGCTTTCCCACTGATGATGCTCATTGCACGCTTTGCAGACTCCGAGAGTTGAGCCGGATCCTGGGACTCCGAGGCATCGACCGCGAGCTTTTCCAGCTCGTCCATCTGGCCATCGGCAAGATCTAGCAATTTCCCCTTCTGCTCTTCGTCCAATCCCAGGGCGGCACCCCATTTCGCCATCTTGTTAGTCAACTGGGCGAGCTGCCTCTTTTTCAAGTCCTGCTTGAGCTTTTCACGCTGTGCCTTAGCCTCTGGACTGTCTTCCGACAATAAATTGTCCGCTTCTTCGGAGGACAGCCCCAGAGCACCCCTCGCCCGCTTCGCAAGCCTGCTTTCATCTGCAACCCGACCTTTGTATCTAGCTATATCCCTTTTGTTTGCCGCCGGAAACTGATCCGCTTTTACAGACTTGGCCTCAGCCTCATCGGAAGAGTTTGATTGCATCTGGATCACACCGAAAGCTGTAACAGCTCCCAACACAATACCACCCGTCGCATATAGCATCCCTTGTTTTTTCATGTCTCTTGTACTTTGTTAGTTGGTTAATTAGCAAATTTCACTTTCAGGAACTTCTTTCCCAGATCCACCTACACAAGGGTATTCGAAATCGAAGCTGTTCAGGTTACAATTGTTTCAGCTCATTTTCTTTCGTCAGAAAACAAAAACCCTAGGTATAAAAAAGCCCGGCTTCCTTGGTTACAAGGAAGCCGGGCATAGACCTGGCGACGACCTACTCTCACAGGGCCTATCGCCCCACTACCATCGGCGCAACGACGTTTCACTTCCGTGTTCGGGATGGGAACGGGTGGTTCCATCGTGCCATGGTCACCAGATTTCCGTCTTCAACATCCACGCATCGCGCGAATCAAAAGACAGAATCTGGTGACGGTTTTTATTATCAAAGAACTCAGATCTCTGAGACCACAACCAAATCAACAATGTGATCAGATCGTGAGCTAAAAGCACAACGCTCTCAATTCACTGACAACTGTATATAGGGACAAAACTTACAAATATTCAGACATACACGTCTTGAATCAACTCTTCCTAGTAAGGAAAAAAGAAGAAAAACAAGCCGAACGGACGATTAGTACTACTAAGCTGAATACATTACTGCACTTACACCCGTAGCCTATCAACGTGGTAGTCTTCCACGGTCCTTCAGGGAAAATTAATCTTGGGAATGGCTTGACGCTTAGATGCTTTCAGCGCTTATCCAGACCGGACTTAGCTGCCCTGCGATGCTTCTGACGAAACAACAGGAACACCAGAGGTCGCGCTTTGCGCTCCAGTTGTGAGTGTTGGGTTATGAGTGTTGAAGTT
>JBGCEU010000166.1:0-46278 GCA_045106535.1 Akkermansiaceae bacterium
CGATCACGTTTTTGGTAATTCATGGCACAAGTTGAGTCACGTTTCATCGGCATTAGCGCGCAGATCTTCCGTTTCACGAAATTTCCCGGGTGAAACACCATGAACCGACTTAAAGAAATTTGAGAGGCTGGTGCTGCTGGAAAAACCAGTTTGCTGGGCGATTCCGGCCAGTTTCATATCCGTGTATTTCAGCAGATGCTCAATTCTCAATAAACGCAGACGCCGGATCTCCTGACTCACCGTGTAGCCAAGTTCCTCAATAAACGCTCGATCAATCAAAGATCTGGAAACACCCGCATGTTCAGCCACGTCTTCCACGCCAATTGCCTTATGGATATGGCTGCGCAGGTAACGTAGCGCGCTAACCACGTATGAATACTTGGAAACAATCTGATCGGTAGAGGGCCGCTCAATCACAGCGATAGGGAGCACGCTTTCAGTAACGGGTTCCGTCCGTCTTTCAGACATCAGTTCATATAATATCTGTGCGCCGCGTTGACCTTGCCGGATGAGATCGGGTTTGACCGAGGTCAGTGGCGGGATCGACATGGAGCAAATCAGTGCATCATCATCAACTCCCATGATGGATACATCCTCGGGCACGCGTATACCAGCAAGTCGGCATGCCGATGACACGTCGAGAGCCCGCACATCATTGCAGGCAAACACGGCAACCGGCTTAGGCAAAGAGTGGAGCCATTTGGCAATCTCCTCTTCACGGCCTGATCGCCACGCTTCATGCGAAGTAATCGACGGCTCAGCGGGCTGAGAAGATGAATAGATGTGCAGTTTCTGATGCTGCTGCTTCACGGCCTCCTCAAAGGCAGTGCCCCTAACATCAGAAAAATGCACTCCCGGGTAGCCGCAGTAGGCGTAATTCGATATACCGGTGTGCGCATAAAAATCGGCTGCCACGTGTGAGATTGCCTCATGATCCGCGTCCAAGCTACTGATCGCAGGATGAGAAAAGGCTCCGTATAAATCCACCGCAGGAATCCCCTTGTTGGCAATCATTTCCGCCTCCTCCATACTATTAATCCGAGTGATGATGCCATCGCCCTGCCAGTTCTCAAGCCAATCACCAAAGTGCTGACCCATGCGGCTTTCACGATACAGCAGCTGCCAGTCTTGTTGGGTCGAGGCAAACTCACTGATGCCACGGATCAGTCCCCTGCCGTATGCTCGGGAGCTTTCGACTAGGATCGCGATACGTTTGATGTCTTTGGACATGAGAATGGTTAGTCATTGAAGCCTGGGATAATTCCGAGATCACTCGCTTTCTCAGCATCAGCCATGATGGGCGTGAACTCGGCACAGCTTGCAAAAGGGTTTCCAGTCTGCTCGCTGTAGATGACGAGCCGAAGGTAGCGGGTTTTGACAGCTTTACTATAAGAAACGTTCTGTATAGCGGAGCCAGCTGGGAAAGTCTTCTTTGTCCCCCATGGAATCCAGCGCTGACCGTCACGCGACACCTGAATCGCGTAATCCTTGATTCTACCGCGATCCATGTCCTGCCGAGGGATATATTTGAAGCCCTTGATAACTTTTTCACTCAGCAGATCAATGGTCAGGTGATGCGGGAACTTGTGCTTCTTAGTCCAATCAGTGTGCCAGAATGTTCCCGGCTTACCATCAGTCGCACCCGTAGCTGGATACTCGGGATGCGCCGAGCTGGCGGATATCACCATACCCGACTCACCAAACAGGGACTTTAACTCATCTACTGTTAGGGTGCCCTTGGGGTTAAAATCTGGAGAAGCCACGTAGCTCACTAGGGCATGTCGCAACTGCCGTGCGACAATGCGTTTTTCCAGATCAGAATGGATGTCCAGAGTGCAGACGAGTAATCTACCACGGCCCACCTGCGCTTCAAAAACAGCCGCTGGTAGGGCATTGCGATTAAACTTATCGATAAAGGCAAAAGGAACGTCTCTGCGCGGATCAATGCCACGGATGCCTTCGAGGTCGACCGACATCGAGGTCGCGGTCAGTTCCCACCACTGCCAGTTCGTGTGTGTATCGGTAGGGAAATTCTTCCAACACGGGTGTTCTGCTAGAATCGTTGATCCGATCGAACCGGGCTGGTTTTTGAAATGCACAGGCGACCAGAAAATCGGGATAAATCGGCCAGCGAGTGGCTTTTTGATGGCACCAGAAATTGGTGCGAGCAGAACATTTTTACCAGCGGCAAGGTCAGTAAGCGCTTTCTTTGTTAGGGTACGGTGAATGATAACATCACTCTTTGGAGTCTCGCTCGACGCTTCACTTGGATAAACCCAAAGCGGCCATGTGTTTTTATTACCAGCGATGCTGATGGTGAGCTGAAGTTGCGTCGCCTGTTTAATGCTGGAAAGCGAAGCTGAAAACTCACCAAGCTTAGTGCCGCTACCCTGTAGGATATCCCGCGCAGCCAGTTCACCCTTGAGCACAGCTTCTCCGTTTTTAGAAATCCGCCAATGGATCGGCGCCTTACGAAGTGCTTGAGCACCAAAATGGGCTACTTCGATTTTTGCGCGAAATGTCTCGTCATTTTCCCAGACAAACCTCCCCATTCTAACAAGCGGCACCGTTGGCGAGCAGAATTGGCTAAATTCTTCGGGCGTGGTGACGCCTTTACTATCCCAAAACGAGTCTAACAAACCCACTGTAGCGGTGCCTTGACCAGGGAAATCCTGAAGTTGTAAAAGCTGTATCCCTGAAAGCCCGGGTGTGCGTAGCGCTCGCTCCATATCCTCTTTATAGAGCAAGGCTGATAGCTTCCCGGAATCACGCGTATATCGCGCAGCGAGATCGAGCCGGTTTTTACTTTTCAAATCGTCACGGATTGCCTGCCAAGCAGTTGGCACAAGTGGAGAGTCGGTGTACTTTTTCAACTCCCGCAAGTCAGGATAAACGTGATACTGCCCAACCTCGTGAGTCACCAGTGGGATGTTCAGACACTCAAGACCGGGTGCGTAATCGGTATCGGTTGAAGGAAAATTCTCATTAAGAAACCCCTGCCCTCGTACCCAGCCAGACTTGGAACGCTGGGTGATAAAAAAATCGTCGGAAGGACCAGGAAGCAAACCACGATTCGTGAAGGAATAAGCGGTGGAGGTATAAAGCAGGTGCGGCTCGATCTTACGGAAGTGTTCAACGAGTTGATCCATCGCCTTGAAGTCCCCCTTGAGTTCGTTACCAAGACAAAACATCACAAACGACGGATGGTTACCATACTCACGGAAGATCCGTTCACCTTCCGCTTTGAAATAGGCGTCGAGCTTGGGAACCTGTCCCATTTTAAAAGACCAGTTAGGCAGCTCGACCTGTAGATACATGCCGTGCTTGTCCGCCATTTCGAAAGCAATTTTTGGCGGGCACCACGAGTGAAACCGAAAATGATTGAGTCCCCATTTTTTCGCAGTAGAAAAGATCTTTTCCCACTGCTTACCGTTCATATCGGGATGACCTGTGTTAGGAAAGATACAACATTCCAAATTACCCCGCAAAAAGGTTGGGCTACCGTTCATCATCAGCTGTTTTTTATCCGTAGTGAGGGAACGGTAGCCAAACTTGACGGTTTTGATGTCATTGCCCGCGCCGCTCAAACGTGCGCGAAGCCGGTGCGTGACAGGGTTGAACTCTGACCACTTGGGCAAGGTTTCTTTTTTGAGCGGAATGGTAAAGTGCTGAACCGTCACACCCTTAGAAACCTTCAACGGGTCTTTCTTGGAATGGATTTGATATGCTTCGCCTCCTCCCTTTCCTATGGAAATATTAAGAGCCTGATTCAACACGGGCTTACCCGTTGTGTTAGTAAGCTCTACCGCGACCTGTAGTGAGCTTTTATCGAGTTGAGGTCTGACGCGGATGTGGGAGATACGGACTTTAGGCTCAGCGATGAGTTTGATCTTCCCGACTACACCGTTCCATATTGATTGGGTTTGATTGGTGTAGGCATGCCCGATGTCACCCATCGGCATAATTTCGCGATTATCAATCCGCATGGTGATGGTGTTTTCTTTGCCAGGAACGATCAGATTTGTCAGATTGTATCGATGTGGTACTGAGAGTGATGCTTGGGGAGCGTGGGCTGGCTTGCCATTCACCCAGATACGCGACTCCCAAAGAACTCGCTCAAGGTGGAGAGTTACGTCTTTATTTTTCCAGTCCGCGGGTATGACGACAGTTTTTTGGTACCACGCAGGTCCAGTATATGGGTGGCGCTGGTGGAGTATTCGTACCCACGGATCACTGAGGACAGGAGACATTTTTTTTGCCGGTCCCAACTTCGCACGAGCCGTTGTGTTAGGCAGGTCAATACTCTCTGGAAACTTCCAACTTTCAGGCCCGCCCCTGAGGCCATGATCGCCAGCGTCAAAAGCAAACCTCCAAGTACCATCAAGTGGAATCTTTGTTTTTTTAGCATCTTTGGCACGCCTTTCCTTTTCCGGAGGGTTGGCTGCCTGCATACTCCTCAAACCAGCATCGTTTGTATCAATGAGCCAATGATCAAGCAACCCACGGAGCTCTTTCAGCTTTTCACGATGCGCTGGATTGTCTGCTAAGTTATTAACCTCATAGGGGTCATTTTTAACGTCGTAGAGTTCTTCTTTAGGTTTCGTTTTCAGCCAGAGCAGTTCTTCTGTTTTGTTCAGCTTTCCTGCTTCGTGCATTCTTTTCAGCACAGGATACATGGGGCGGTTTTGCCTGACGTACCTACATTCCCGGTATCCATTTTCCGGTGTGTAGTTGCGGATATATTTGTAGCGATCCGTGCGTACGCAGCGGATGTGATCCATCACTTCATCAACAAGATCACGTGCGGCAAAGATGTGCTCGCGCGTTCGCGATTTCTCCCCAAGAATTGGAAACCCATCAAGGTAGTCTGGCAACTTTACTCCTGCTATATCGAGGATCGTCGCGGTGACATCAATCATACTAACAAGTCTGTTATCCAAAGTTCCCGGCTGCACCTTCCCTGGCCAGCGGATGATAAGTGGCACTTTGATTCCCGCGTCATAAAGCCAGCATTTTCCGCGCAGGTGACACTGACCATTGTCGCCGATAAAGATAACGACTGTATTGTCAGCAATCCCCTCTTTTTCTAGGCGTTGAAGTATTTGCCCCATCTGCTCGTCAATGTATTGAATAGATTCGAGATAACGTGCCCAGTCCGAACGGCAGACCGGATGATCTGGAAAATAGGGAGGCAGTTTGACTTTCGCAGGATCGACCGGATTTTTACTATTAGCATGGATTTTATCCCAGTTGTCTGGAAGGCGATGGGTTGAATAGAGAGTGATTTGAGCAAAGAACGGCTGTCCTTTTTTGCGACCACTCCAGTCTTTTCCATCAAACAGAGATTGTGTCTTAAAATTGAGATCCGTTTTGGATGAATAGCCGCATCCAAGAGCCGTGTAATAACCCGCATCTCGCAGCAAATGTGTGATCGGCTTGATGCCGTCGGGCAGTACGATTCCTCCTCGACGTTGATCCTGCGTATCAGTGCGGGTTTGATACACCCCCGTCATCATCGCATTGCGCGAGGGTGTGCAAGATGGGGCTGTGCAAAAACTTTGCGTGTAGCGAGCTCCCTCTGTCGCCATCCGATCAAAATTCGGTGTGTTGACTGCCGGGTGGCCATAACAGGAAAGTTCAGGCCCCATGTCCTCGCCCATCACCCAGATAATATTGGGCTTGTTACTTGCAGATGAAATGTATGCAGAACAAACAAATAGAAGGGATCCAAAAAATTGTTGGAAATTATTCATATGATTGGGTGAAGTTTTGTTTACTTGAGTTTGATTTCTGCAAGGCATGCGAAGGAGCCTGAGTGACTTGTAAGAACGCGAATTGTAACACCATTATGTTTTGATTCATGGGGGAGAATGATTTTGTGCTCAGCGGCGTGGAGCGGCACCGATGACTTAGCCAGAGTTTTTCCGTCACCATCAAGAACGACCACCTCCTTGACCTGACCATTGATATTCTTGTCCTGCCTCTGGGTTAGGATGACCGCCTTCACGGCTGATGGTTTGGAAAATGTTAGAGCTAATTGGTGCGGTGGCTTTGGTTGCCTTTTCGAAAACTCGGTATGCCACAATGTATCATTCTTCCCATCAATCGCGTTAACGGCCTCGTATTTCCTCTCCTCACTGCTAGCCTTGGCTTTTACTCCGAGTGACTGAAGCATTGAGAGAGGCTCTACAAGGGCCTTCAAGTCGTTTTGAGGCAGCGAAAGCGACGGCGAGAATTCGTCACCTTGCATGTATGCCATCAGTGAGTTTCTAAGCTGGCGTGCTACGGGGCGTTCTTCCAAATTCGAAATCAAATCCATCCCGCATGCGATGAGTTTTCCTTCACCTACGTTCGCCTCAAAAACGAGACCCAGTCTACGTTGGGTAAACCAATCGTCGATGACCTGCACGATGGGTTTCATGCCTTGATGCGCCGTTAGTATGAAGGGTTGGGCATCTTTCTGTAAATACCACCACTGCCAGTTCGAGTGTGAATCCGTGGGGAAGTGACTCAGCGCAGCGTGGTCTGGGTCTGTTAAAATTCCTAGCGTGTGAGGCGGCTGCCATTTTGTATACACGGTGTTCCAGAAGATGCTTGAAAAGCCGGACTGTAATGGTCGCCTGGGGTCATTGGTAATGGTGCTTGCTGGAGGGCAGAGCATCACAGATTGTCCTTTTTCCAGAGCCAGCAGTGCTTGATCACGATCACGTGTGACAACCACGTCGCCTTGTTTCAGCAGGCTGGATTTGGACGGATAGACAAACAGATCCCAGCTATTAGTAAGTCTATGCTCGGCAGAAGACAGCGTGAATTTTAATTGAGTCGCCTTTGCCACTTTGTTGAGTGGCACACTAATTTCACCCAGATCACGTAAGCCTCGTGCAGCAACATTCTTGCCAGACACCTGACCAGAAGCGATGACTTTTCCTGACGTATCCACCAGTTTCCATTGCATATCCAGTTGCTTTAAATCTTCCGCTCCAAAATGAGATAGTTGCAGCTGCGCCGTGAGTGTTTCATCATTTCCCCAGATCATTTTGGAAAATCGTGCAAGCGGCACGATGGGGCCACAGAACTGACTAAACTCTTCAGCAGAAGTATATGGCTTACTATCCCAGAACGGATCTACCACCCCGACAAGTGCGGTGCCCTGCCCCGTGAAATCTTGTAGTCCAAGCAACTGGAATCCACCAAAACCGGGCGTTCTGAGTGCCGCCTCAATGTCATGTTTGTAGCACAGCACTTGCAGCCGCCCCGATGCGTGAAGCAGGTCATCGGCTTGCTCTAACAAACCTGAGCGCCGTGCTATTCCCTTAAAAATTTCAAAGTTCCGCGCCTTGAAATACCCGGTGTATTTTTCGATTTCGTCGTAATTTGGATAAGCACACCACTGACCAATTTCATGTGAGACAATCGGTGCATGCGGGTTATTTTTCACATACTGGGACCAATCAAAATCAGTGCGTGGAGGTTTTGCGTTGATGATCGACCTCAACCCCTCACCCCAGCGCTGGATACGTGGCTGGAACGGGTTTTGGTAATCATTCTTGTGATGCACAGGCCATCCGGCACCTGTGGTGTAGAGACGGCGATCATCTACTTTTTTCTGTCTAGCGACCCAGCCAACGAGATGCTTGGCATGATTTTTCCCGTGTGGCTCGTTGCCATATGCCATCAAGATGAAGGATGGATGATTTCCATATTCGGCTCGCATGAGTTCTGTTTCAACCTCAAGCCAAGCATCGAATGGGCCATCGTCACCCACCGTGCTCGCCCATGCTGATGCCTCGACCTGATAGTAAAAACCAAGCTCATCTGCGGCGATGAAAGCGGCCTTGGGAGGACACCAAGAGTGAAAGCGGATGTGGTTGAGCCCATGTGCCTGGCATACGCGGATGATTCGCTTCCATGGCTCAACCTCGGTCGGCGGATGACCGAGGCGGGGAAAAATGGCGCAGTCTAGGGTGCCCCTTAGATAAATCCGCTTACCATTTAAAGTGAGAATTCCGTCTTTGTTAGCCATTTCCCTGAATCCGAATGTCGTGGTGAATGGCTCCGAGTTATCTCCTAGGTAAACAGTCAGCTCGTATAGTGCAGGAGCAAATTCTGACCAGGGCACGGGTTTAAATGGAACTTTGCCTTCGACGCTCTTGGTGAAGCGTCCCTTTTTATCTATTTTCGCAGTGAAAAATGGTTTGGCTGTAGCTTCGCCCGTAACATTGCAGGAAACCTTGATACCAGCCTCCGCAGTAGTTTGTCCATCTATGATCAACTTAAGATTACCGTCGATCGAGGGATATACATCAACGCGATTAATACGGTTCGGCTTGAGAGCCTGAAGCTCTATCTTGCCCACCAACCCGTTCCAGTTACCCTGCGTCTGATCGGAAATGCTGTGAGCTGCACCACCTACATCCACATCATCCTGTCGATTATCAACACGAAGCGTTAGTTTGTATTTACCGGGTTTGATCTTTCCAAGATCGTAGCGATGCGGTGTGCCCAGCGAGTTCATACCACCCACTTTTCGACCATTGATCCACAAGGTAGTTTCCCAGTGTGGTCGCTCCAAAAAGACGCGAATATCGTGCCCTTTCCAATTCTGAGGAACAACAATCTCGCGTTGATACCATGCAGCTCCTACGTAGTGACGTGGTGGCTGAAGAAAAAATGGAAACTTAAAATTCCCCGGCTTCTGCCACTCGACAAACATCTCCGGATAACGCCAGGTCTCACCCGTCCATTTTGTTTTGAAGGAAGGGGCATCACCAAACCCCTGCGCCTGCAACATACCAGGGAGCTTGATCGTATTCGGAAACCGCCATGTTTTTGGACCGGATGAAATGCCATAATCATTCGGATCCAAGGCAAATTTCCACTCACCGGCAAGGCTCAATGATCCAGCTTTGCCATTGATGTCGTTAACGTGATAACGGTTAACCTCTCTAATTAGCTCTGCACCAAGAGCTCTCACTTTTTCAGGATACTTTGAGGCGAGATTAGTTTTCTCGGCGATGTCATTCTTGAGATTGTAAAGCTGTGGATTCTTGGTTGGAATTAACTTCCAGTTACCTTTACGGATCGTCTGTATTCCGTTCCCACAAACAATCGTATTGCGAGCTATCGGATTCTTGCCCGTTAATGCGGAGAAATGATTTTGCGAATCGGTGTGCTTCGGCTCCCTGAGAGCTTGCCCGGCCATCTTAGCGAGAGATGCTAACAGATCAACTTGGCCAATGATCGCATCAGAAACTCCCGGCTGAATATTGCCAGCCCATGTCACAATGAACGGAACCCTAACACCTCCCTCAAAAGCAGTGTACTTAGTGCCGCGCAATGGCCCCGCGGGATCGAAGTTTTTTTTCTTCGCCGCCGCATACGAGCCATCAAGATAGGCATCTTCAAGCACCGGGCCATTGTCGCTCGTAAAAATGATCAGTGTTTTTTCTGTCAACTGATGCTTGTCCAGAGTCTTCATCAGCTGCCCCACACAGTCGTCAAGCTGTAGAGACATGTCACCGCGTGGTCCAAGTCCGCTTTTTCCAGAAAAACGTGGATGAAAGAGACGCGGCGCATGAATATCAGCTGTAGAGAAGAAGAGAAAAAACGGTTGGTCTTTCTGTTTTGTTATAAAATCAGCCGCCCTTGCAGCGAGATCATCAGCCATGGTCTCATCGTCCCATCGAGCAGCATTTCCACCTGACATGGTGCCAATTCTGCCTACCCCGCCATGGATGGTTCCGTTATGGTGATCGCCCGGCTTACACTTAACCTTCACCCGATTGGGAAACTCTTTGGCTGTTGGGTCTGTGCCTACTTTGTTTCCATAACTAACGTACAAAGGGGCTTTCGGATCAAGATTATACACCCTGCCGTTCTCCATATATACACACGGGGTGCGATCATTAGTGGCCGGAATGATGAAGCTGTAGTCGAAGCCTATTTCATTAGGTCCAGGTTTGATCAGCGAGTTCCAGTCGATTTTACCATCACCCAGCCCCAGATGCCATTTGCCAATGCAAGCTGTCGCGTAACCAGCATCTTTCATCATGGAGGGCAAGGTTTGGTGCTCGGGGTTGATGAGCATTTTAGCATCACCACGCGCTATTCCTGTGCCTTCTTGGCGAAACGGTAGGTGGCCGGTCAGCAACGAGTATCGTGATGGCGTACATGTCGAAGCTGCCGCATAGCCATTCGTGAATCTTAGTCCTCCACTGGCAAGTCTATCAATGTTGGGCGTTTGTATTGCAGTGGCTCCATAGCATGACAAATCCCCATAACCGAGATCGTCAGTGTAGATAATGATTACGTTTGGTCTCTTAAGCGAACCCCCAGCACCCAAAACGATTGAACCCATACCCAACATGAGAAACGCAAACAGAAAACAGTTTGTTTTTTTCATATGGAATTATACGCGAGCTATTTCAGTCTGCTTGTTAGCCAGATAGTTGGCATGCAAGTCATCACAAGCGAAAGCCTGAGTGTATGCGAGATGGATGCTAATGTCTTCATCATTTCCCAGACCATGATGAGCCAGAGCGATGAGTAAGTGGAACTCTGCATCAGACCTAGCTTGCATGTCTTCATCAAAAACGAGGAGGTTAGGAAGACTGGTCGCAAAGTAATCGATTTTAGCCGTCTGTTTAAGACCTTCTTTTCCGTAGTCCAAGAGAGATTTGAAAAGGCTCTCCGCTTCTTGGGCGCGACCTAGTTCAAGTAGCGACAAGCCACGATAGTAACTGAGCGGGCTGTGCTCGGTAACAGCCATTGATGAGAAGTCACCCGACTCTTCGGCTGAGAGTTTGAAGTAATGCTCAGCTTCTCCTGCTCTACCCAATTGGCTGAGAGCAATACCTGTCCAGTAGTTGACATCAGCTTTAGCCTGAAGCGGATGATAGGCTTCACCAAGTGACTCTGGGGTATCCATGGCGAGATTAAATTGCTGTAGCGCGAGTTCGGCATCGTTGCATTGAAGAGCATCCTGTCCTAACAAAATACGCGCTGCGCTGTATTGCTTTAGCACAGCGCCCTCTCCGCCTTCCCATGGGTGAAATCGGCGAGATGTCACAAGATCAAGCGCCATCTGCGGCTGCCCAGTTAGATTGTATAAGCTGGCAAGGGCAACCGTCGCGTCGTCGCGCTGATTGACGAGTTCTAGATGACCCTCAAGAAATGCGATTCTCTCTTCAGCTGGACGATTACGTTTCTGCGATAGCTGGTCAAATTCACTAATGAAGCGGGCATCCTTGGGGTCAAGCTGGATGGCTTTTTCATAATATTTCGCCGCATTTTTTCCATTCCGGCCATGGTTCCAATAGGCAATGCCAAGGTTCCGGTAGACTTGAGGTATCGTGGTGTTAGCTGTGACTGCTAATTCCCAGGTATCGATTGCCTCATGGTGTCGACGCTTATCAAAATAGTAATTTCCAAGAGCATAGGCTGCCAACGGATCCTCGCCCTCTTGCTCAAGTGCCCACTGTAAGACGACCATCTCTTCGAGTCGGCTCGGGAAAAAATGATCCGCAGATTGCTTACGTGCATTAGCGAGAGCAGAACCAGCCTCCGGATGATCTGTCATTTGCTTGATCCATGCTTCGACATAACAAAGCATCGGGCTGTGTTCCATCGGGTTAGGAACTGCGACAGGGATCACTTCATGATCTTTGTGGAGTTGCAACAAACCAAGAGCACCGCTGTAAAAACCTGCTTCACAGTAGTCGAATACTATATCGAGTATGGTCTGCGCATCGTTGCGGCTAGTAACCATAAGAGCCTCCAAACCAGAACCTAACAGCAAGTATTTTTCATAACACGCCCAGTGATCAAGAGCATCCACATCCAGCAAAGCTTCAATGGTTCTTTGAGCCTCTTCTGTTTTCCCTAGATACCTGAGCACGGTGGCTTTTAACACATGCGCCTTGTTGTGCTGACGATTGGTATCCAGCGACGCCTCAAGATGCGTTAGAGCGGTTGACCAATCTCCATTGCGGCAATCAAGTGTCGCCAGCTTGTAGTATGCGCAGCTTCGCCATTCATAGTTCCACGTCGCCTTGTAGAGAAAATTGTATGCCGATTGCGTGTCTCCCTGATAAATCCTCGTAAGCCCCATGTAATAATGTGCCTCACCCGTGACAGGGTTAGGATGGCGGCTTGTTAGTCGAGTGATGGCCGATTGAAAATGCTCGACTGCTTTATCCAATTCACCACGACCAAGAGCTCGCTTCCCAAGCGAGAGGTGACATCGAGCATCACCAGAATCAATTTCAAGAGCCTTGTTCCAGTAGGCCTCTGGATCGCGTGTAGGATGACGGTATTGCTCGAGGTGCTCTCCTACAAAATACAAATCATCAACCGAATCGATTTCCTCAGGAGCAGGAGGCTCAGTGGCTTGGTCGCGGTCTCTTGTCAGCGATGACCGGTCGATTGTTTCATAGCTCAGAATTTCTTCACCATTGCTATCGAGTAGCTTAACCTCAAGCCCCGAGGTAATCGCATTCTCAAGTTTTATGGATGAATCCCTCCACGATTCCCCAGGCGACAAATCGACAGTAAATTCCGCGATCTTCTCCCTATGAGTGCGAACGACCAACTGGGCACCCACGATTTTTTCGGAGACACAAAGACCAAGCTCAACGACAAGTTCGTCATTGATCGCACATGCTAATGCGGCTCTGGTATTTGCTTGCTGGACCGGACCAATGTCTTGGATCGGCCACCAGTATTGGGAAAATGTTTTGGTTTCGTAAGGCAACAGATAGGTAAAGTCCGGTTGGTTATCGGTGTATACTCCAGCCATCAACTCCACATACGGGCCACCCTCATCGGTGAGTTCACGATCCCACGCCCAGCCAAATGCATCATTCCCCCATGTCCATTGTTTTTTCCCCGGTGAAATGTGACGGTTCGCCACATGGACAAACCCACCCTCTTTGGAAAAATCATAACCTCCAAAAAAATCAAATTGCGTCTGACAGACCATGTAGCTTGTCGGAACGGGGATGTTTTTATACCAACCTAGATCATTGGCTCCTGAACGATCCTGGTATTGAATGTCGTAGTATGGATTTTCAGCGATAGGAAATGACGAAGTCGCACGCACAGCATGGTCGGCAACGTAATGCACGTCGGTTGGAAAAATCGCTTGGTATTTATCGTGTACCTCAGCCGCAACGTTTGCCCACCAGAGAAACGTGTGGGTTTGGGCTGTCCGATTGTAAAGCCTGGCACGCAATTCGATCAACGATGACCCTGGGCGCAACCGAATGCCGTGCATGCCCTTGAGTCGGTTAATTGGATCATGCTCGGACATCCAAACTGTCCGCGCACCATCATCTTCCTCTTCGATATGCACATCCGCAGGCAGATATGTTCCAGGCCGATGGTGCTGAGGCCAGTTAAACTCAACACCTCCAGATATCCACGGCCCAGCCAGACCGACTAGCGCTGGCTTGATCACATCTTGACGGTAGAAAAAATCGTAGTCGTTGTTCGATTTGTCCTGACCTAAAAATATACGCCCGCCAATTTCGGGAAGCATCACGAGCCTAACAAATTCGTTTTCTAATAGCGCCGACTGATAAGTAACATCGACAGGCTCATCGTACACCTTATCGACGAACGGGACAGGATACACTTTTCCATTACTCCCCTGATAGACGCGCTTCTCAAAGAAGAGAGGGTTCTTTTCAGGCTCACCGAGCGGGTAAGTTGGAATGACTCGTGGTTCAATTTTAGCAGTGACGGACATGGATCAAATGAAATGTAATTTATCGGAAGATGATGAAAAAGGCGATGACACCAGCGATAACCAAGGCTCCCGCAATTTTGACAACGGGTTCAGTTTCGAGTGCAATATCCTCACGCACTGGAAGCTTACGAGGCTCAGAAAGTGGGCAAATCAGGGTCATGGCGACCATGATCACAACAAGGATCAAAAATGTGAAAAACACCTGATGTAGGAAGAACAGGCCGTGCGTGCTCTCCGTCGCTTGGAAAACACCGTAAATTGCCGGACCACCAACCAATGCGGTGACTCCTGCCATGGAAGGTGCCTTGGGCAAAAGAAACCCAAGGACAAATGCAGCTACTACACCGGGCCAGATGTATCCCTGAAACTGCTGAATAAACTTAAAGACACCACCAAATGCGGGATTATCAAGTGCAGGCGCTAAGGAGCAACCGATAACTACCACCGTCACTGAAAGAACGCGTCCCAACCAGACGGTTTTTTTCTCACTCGCGTCAGCATTGATGAATCCTTTGTAGATATCAATCGAAGCAATCGTCGATGATGAGTTGAGTAGGGACGCCAATGTGGATGTGACAGCACCCGCAATTGCAGCAAAGATAAAACCACTCACACCTTGGGGAATAAGCTCCTTGATCAAGGTCGGAAATGCCGCATCAGGTGTGGGGAGCTTGTCTGCAAATAGTTGATTTGCCATCAAGCCCGGCATCACAATGGCAAAGGGGACGAGTAACCAAAGACCACCTGCGAAGATCATCCCTAATTGACCATCTCGCAATGTTTTGGCGGCCAGATTTCGCTGCACGATAAACTGGTTCAAACCGCAGTAATAAATCATCACAATCCACATACCCGAAAACATACCAGTCCATGGTAGCTCTTTATGATCCGCCGGAAGAATCATGTGCAGGCTATCCGCATTGGCTGAACTAAAGTTCCCCCATCCTCCCACAGCATGCAGTCCAAAGAAAAAGACGAGCATACCGCCGGCAATGAGGGCGAGACCCTGAATGAGATCTGCCCAAGCAATGGCTTTCAGTCCTCCCAAGGTGGAGTAAATCATCCCGATAGCTCCAATCACAACGACACCTTGCCATAGCGGAATACCAATGATGGCACGCATGGTAACTCCACCAGAATAAAGCACCGCAGGAAGCATCACCAAGGCGTAGATGATCAGCGTGAGAATCGCCATAATGGCGCGGGCGCTTTTATTGTATCTGAACTCGAGGAACTGCGGCATCGTGTAAATACCAGCACGCAAAAAACGCGGCAGAAGTGTCATCGAAATTATAACAATGAAGACTGATCCCATTAGCTGCCATGCACTCACGGCAAGGCCGGTTCCTCCTGCTGCCGATCCTGCCATTCCTACCATTTGCTCCGTCGAGATGTTCGCAGCTACGATCGAGACACCAATTAGAGGCCATGTTAGAGATCGGCCACCCAAGAAGAAATCAGAGGAGTTTTCAGCTTGGTCTTTTTTCCTGCGCGATTTCCAGAGCCCTACCCCAATGACGATAATAAAAAAGGCTACGAAAGCTAGGATGTCTGCGGTGGTCATAGGATTTAGAATCTGTTTCTGAAACACTACTAAAAGAACATATTTACTGTTTCTCTGGAATAGACTATGTTCCGAGTCATATGGATAATTTTACGGGGTTTAAAAAGGAGGGATTCGACCAACAAAAGTTGTTCCGGCTCCCCACTCGGGCCGAATCCCGAATGCTTGGCCGCACGTTTACAAGAAATCTTGTTGTATCTGATGTTGGATATTACCCAAGAGCTGAGAGGCATTTGGTTGAGAGAAAATCAGGCCTCAAGAGTCATATTCTTGTATTTTGCCTAAGTGGCCGAGGCTGGTTCAGCAGCAAAGGTAAACGCCGCGAGGTATCTGCGATGGATGTTTTTTGGATTCCCGCAAAAGAGGCGCATTCGTATGGAGCACACCGCACCGATCCCTGGGAAATCTATTGGGTTCACGCCTACGGAACCCTAGTAGAAGAGTTATTACGCTGGACATCATTAAATGCCACAAAACCCATGGCATCATTTCCTAATACGCACGCTCTGAGGAGGCAATTCAACGCGCTGATCCAGCGATTGGAGCTTGGTTACACCGACCACACCTTACTGGAGCTTTCTCGTTTTTTTGTAAGCTTGATTAACCTTTTGCATGTCGATTCAGGATCTGAACGCGAAATTGAACAAAAGGAAAACATCGAGAGGGCAATGGACAAGATGAGGCAAACCGTTTCGACCCCACTCTCGCTCGGCGATTATGCTCGCGGTGCTGGACTATCGATCTCCCAGTTCAGCCACCTCTTCAAACGACATTACGGAACTAGCCCAATGGCCTACTTCACCGAACTCCGAATACAACGAGCTAAAGAAATGTTAGACAACACCCATTTATCCATTAAAGAAGTCTCATGGAAACTCGGCTTCGAAGACCAACTCTACTTTTCCAGATTATTTAAAAAAGTGTCCGGCATATCCCCGTCCGCGTACCGATCAGAAGGATGCTAGGCCTCAAGTCAAAAAAACGCCCCTTCCTAGCCTTCGTAGGCACTTTATTGCACTGTCAGATACCTGCGCACATACAATAAAACTGACAATGTGTCTCCATATTCAATCAACTTAAAAGACACCGCCACCGGCACGGCAGAAGGTTCTAGACTCATCAATCTCTGCAACCACTTAATTATGAATAGCTAAAAACATATTGATTCTGGGTTCGAGTCCCAGTCTCCGCAATCTCTTTTAATAGACCAGCCCTTTAAAATGCGGGGTTTTTATGAATCAAAACCATGATTTCTCCGCGTCATGGTTCTTGACTCAACAACGCAGCAGCCCTAGCTTGCCGCCCTTCTCTGGAAGAAAGAATTATTTCCCCATTATAAGATCCAGTCATCATGAACATTACCGTTGAAAAGCAAGTCGCCGATTGCACCGCGACCCTACGAGCCGAAATTCCTGCCGACCACGCTAAAACAGAGCGTAAGAAAATAGTGCAAGCATTCAGTGCGCAGGCAAAAATCCCAGGTTTCCGTCCCGGCAAAATCCCACCAGCAGTCATTGAGAAGCGTTTTGGAAACGATATCAAGCAGGAGCTTGAGCAGCGTCTCGTCAGTGCAGCTTGTCAGGAGGCCATCCAAAAAGATGATGACCTCAAGGTGCTAAACTTCAACGAGCCTCGTGATCTAGAACATGCGGCTGACGGATCATTCAATTTCACTATGCCTCTTATGTTAGCTCCTAGCTTTGAAGTTCCTGAATACAAGGAGCTTGAGGTTAAGATTCCCCCAACCGCCGCCACCGACGAGGAAATCCAACGCGAAATCGATGGTGTCCTGGATCGCTACGCAGAATACACCGACATCGAAGATCGCCCCCTTAAGTCCGAGGACATCGCAGTCATCGACTTCACATCTACCTTGGATGGCAAGCCCCTGGAGGAAGCACTTGAAAAACCTGCCGGTATTCTAGCAGGCAAGGAAGACTATTGGGTGCAAATCAAAGAGGATGCCTTTCTCCCCGGCTTTGCAGAGCAGCTTGAGGGAGCGTCTCTGAACGACCAGCGCGACGTCACTTGCACGGTGGCAGAAGATTTCCCCATGGAAGAACTGCGCGGCACTGACCTCGTATTTGATGTCACAGTGAAAGGCATCAAGGAGCAGGAACTCCCTACCCTCGACGACAAATTTGTTTCCGAGACACTCCAGTTTGGCGAAGACAAAACGGTCGATGACCTCAAAAACCTGATCTCAGAGCAAATCGCCCAGCAGAAAGGCCAGCAAGTGGAGGAAATGAAAGTTAACCAGATCGTTGAGCAACTCATCTCAAAGGTCGATTTCCCTCTCCCCGCAGAGCTTGTTAATGCCGAAGCCCAGAGCAGTGCCGATGATATGGTCGCTCGTGGTGCTCAGGCTGGAATGAGTGACGAGGAAATTGCTGCCGAGCAGGCTGCTATTGTCGCGACTGCCGAGCAGCAAGCTCGAAACAATCTCAAGACGAATTTCATCCTTCAGGAAATTGCTCATGCGGAAAACATTGAGGTCTCTGACACGGACATCGCCCAGCGTGTGGCAGCCATGGCTCGCCAGGAGAAAAAAGCACCCAAGGCCATGATGAAGGACCTGCAACGCTCTGGACGCATCTCAAGCCTCAGAAACTCAATGCTCATCGGCAAGGCAATTGACTTTCTCGTAGACAGCGCGAAAGTCGAAGAAGTGGAGCCTGAAACTACTGAAGAGTAATTTCAAACATCCACTACTCATGATTAACAATTCACTATTCAATATGGATTCCACACCCAAAAACAATTACTACATACCGACCGTTATTGAGTCGGACGGCCGCGGCGAGCGTGCATTTGACATCTACTCACGCCTCCTGAAGGATCGTATCATTTTCATCGGAACCGGCATCGACGACGGTGTAGCCAACTCGGTGATTGCCCAGATGCTTTTTCTTCAAATGCAGGATCCTAAAAAGGACATCCACATTTACATCAACTCCCCAGGTGGCTCGGTCACTGCAGGTCTTGCAATATACGACACCATGCAGTTTCTCACTTGTGATGTGAATACCTACTGCATCGGTATAGCTGCATCAATGGGTGCTGTGCTTCTCACTGCCGGGACAGAAGGCAAAAGATTCTGCCTTCCTAACTCACACGTGATGATCCACCAAGTGTCCGGCGGAGCCCAGGGAACCGCTGCAGACGTCGAACGTACCATCGGCTTCATGTTCAATCTGAAAAAACGCCTCAATGCGATTTTGTCCAAGCACACTGGCAAAACTGAAAAGCAGGTCGAGAAGGATGCCGACCGAGACAACTACATGTCTGCCGAGGAATCTGCCGCCTACGGACTTGTTGATAAAGTCCTAGAAAGCCGTAAAGAGCTACCGGCCGACGCCAAACCTGAATCCGGCGATGACGCAGAATAAGCGGATTTGATCATTTTAAGCGATTGTCACGGCGTGGAGGAAGCGGTATACTTCCCCACGCTGTTTTTTTAGGCTCCGATCTAAGCCGGCTACCTCGAACATCAGCCAACTACCACAACACCCTACATTTCTAGACTAATCTCATGGCACGTACATCCAATCTCACCATGTGTTCCTTCTGCGGCAAAAGCCACTCAGAGGTCAAAAAACTCATCGCCGGCCCTGCAGTTTATATCTGCAACGAGTGTATTGAGGTTTGCTCTTCTATCATGGAAAAGGAACTCGGGGAGTCAAAGCAAACTGTAGCCGACACAAGGATCAGCACAGGTGAAGTCCCTACCCCTTCGGAAATCAACAAAAAGCTCGACGCCTTTGTGATTGGCCAGGAATACGCGAAGAAGGTCTTATCAGTCGCTGTATATAATCACTACATGCGCTTGCGACAGCACAACCAGAATCCAGCGCAGGAATTTGTGGATGTGGATATTGAAAAATCCAACATCCTCATGCTCGGCCCTACAGGATCAGGCAAGACACTACTCGCACGCACGCTTGCAAGTGTGCTTGATGTGCCATTTTCCATCGTCGATGCCACTACACTCACCGAAGCTGGCTATGTCGGGGATGATGTCGAAAATATTATTCTACGCCTACTGCAAGCGGCCGATTTCGATGTAGAGCGTGCCGAGCGCGGCATCATTTACGTCGATGAAATCGATAAGATTGGTCGGACTACGCAGAACGTTTCAATCACCCGTGACGTATCCGGCGAAGGCGTGCAACAGGCACTGCTGAAAATCCTTGAGGGCACGATCTGTAATGTTCCGCCGCAAGGTGGCCGCAAGCATCCTCAACAGGAATACATCCAGGTCAACACGGAGAAAATCCTCTTCGTATGTGGCGGTGCATTTGTCGGCATCAACGACATTATTAGCCGTCGTCTAGGTAAGCACGTTCTCGGATTCCATGAGGGCGAAGCCACGGATGATGAGCTGAATGCCGAGGAAAAAAACCTTTTCGAAAAAGCGGAACCAGAAGACCTATTGCACTTTGGCCTTATTCCGGAGTTCATCGGCCGACTCCCTATCATCTCTTCTCTCCGCGAGCTGACCACGGATGAACTGATCAAAGTCCTCACAGAACCAAAGAACGCGCTCATCAAGCAGTATTCCAAACTACTAGCAATGAACGGTGTTAAACTCAAAGTCACCAAAGATGGCCTAACAGCACTTGCTGAGGAGGCTGTCAGACGAGGCACCGGCGCGCGCGCATTACGCTCTATCTTTGAAAAAATCATGCTCAATGTGATGTATGATGTCCCTGGGCGTGACAATATTGAGTCGGTCACTATTAACCGCGCCGTCGTCGAGGGAAGCAAGCCGCCAATCTTACGTAAAAAACGTGCGGATGCAGCATAGATAGATTGATCTCTATCTGCAAGTAACTACGGAAGTCCACTCTACAAAAAAACCTGCACCTCGATTAAGAGATGCAGGTTTTATATTATGTAAATATAATTGCCGTTGGAATTATTTGATACTTCCCTCCTTGTGTTTCTTCAGCGTGAATGGACTGCTAGCAACCGTTTTAACGACCTTATCGTTTATAACAATCTCAGCTACAATGCCAATGACGTGATCGATCCTGCGGTAACCAGGGGATACTCCGGGAGGGAGATCACTATTGCCGTCACAGTAGAGCACTTCTTGATCCTGGCGACCGCCAGGATAAACGTAATTACATCATCCACCGCCGCCGCCACTGGGAACAGGCGGAGCAACTCCCTTTTTACTCTCACGGATAAGATCCACCTGAGCAGTCTCGCGTGACTCGCTGTACTGGCCAAACATTTTGGGGAAACCAAGAACGCCCTTTTTGACCTTCGGTGTGTGCCTAGGACCGGTGGCACTACTACTGCCGACACAGTAATAGTAACTGTAGCGAACATCGACATCCTCAACGATCTTTTTGGATCTGTTGTAGAGCTGGACTTGGTAAGACGTAGGAGTCTTACGGGTTCTTATCAAGCCTGCTTTGGTACGTGTGGTTTCACCTTTTACCTCCTTAAATTTCACATCAAAAGCTCGTGCGACAACAAGCATTTCGGAGTTTGCTTTTATATACTTCTGATCCTCCTCGGACAACAGCTTCATTGCGAAGCGCTTTGTCTTTCCTGTAGCTAATTGAACTGTAACCAAGCCCTTGGCTTCGTCGTAATCAGCTAGTGTTGCTCGAAATGACTTCGAACGGTCTGTATTATGAAACTCTCTCTCTTCAAGAGCTGAGAGAGGCAGTATCATTACCAGAGATGTTAGCAGTATGGCTAATTTGCGATGAATAGACATGCCTAGAGTTTAAGAATATCGTGTAAGCTGTCAATCTGCATTTCAAAGGCTTCCAAAAGCTAAAAACAGACAGAACAGTCAAATATCATTCTTGCAACTGTCCAATCATACTTTATCAATCCCCACCTCATGAGCACTACTAATCATCTCGACCAACTTAAGAAATTCACCACTGTCGTTGCCGATACTGGCGACTTCGCTGCGATGGAAGAATACCAGCCGCAGGATGCCACCACGAACCCTTCGCTGATTCTTCAGGCGGCTAACAAACCCGAGTATAAGCACCTCGTTGAAAAAGCCATTGAAGAACACAAAGGATCTGATCTCTCAGGCGGCGCACTGATAGAAAGCATCATCGACCGTATCCTCATTCTCTTTGGACTGGAAATTCTCAAAATCGTCCCCGGCCGCGTATCCACCGAAGTTGATGCACGGATGTCATTTGATACTGTAGGTACTGTCGCCAAGGCGCGCCAACTGATTGGCTTTTACGAAAAGGAAGGCATCAGCCGCGACCGCATCCTCATCAAAATCGCTTCCACCTGGGAAGGTATCCGTGCCGCCGAAGAGCTTGAAAAAGAAGGCATCCACTGCAACCTCACACTACTGTTTGCATTCGCCCAAGCCGTGGCATGTGCTGAGGCAGGTGTGCAGCTCATTTCCCCTTTTGTAGGCCGTATCTACGACTGGTTTAAAAAATCCACCGGTGAAGAGTATCAGGGAGCCAACGATCCTGGTGTGCTTTCAGTCACGGAAATCTACAACTACTACAAGAAGTTCGGTTACAAAACAGAGGTCATGGGTGCTTCTTTCCGAAATACTGGACAAATCACCGAACTCGCTGGATGTGACCTTCTCACGATCAGCCCAGGCCTGCTCGAAGAGCTCCAGAACACAGAAGGAGAGCTCGACTGCAAACTCTCCGAGGCAAGCGCACAAGCCAGCACTCAGGAAAAAATCAGCCTCGATGAGAAGGCATTTCGCTTCATGTTCAACGAGGACGCCATGGCCACGGAGAAAACAGCAGAAGGAATCCGCAATTTCTCCGCCGATATCGTCAAACTTGAAAAACTTATCGGCGACATGCTTGGCTAAAACCAAACTTTTGGCAAAAATGCCGATTTTGAATTAAAACATCATATATAAACGGTCTGTTTACCTCAAAACAGGCCGTTTTTATTTTACAAACCCTACTTTTTCGACTAAATGAAGCGCAACCAATAAATCTTCTATGAGCAAATCATCAATCGACGGAGCACAAGCCCTTATCAAGACGCTCGACGACTTGGGAGTGGAATACATTTTCGGCTACTCAGGTGGTGCCGCCATCCCCATTTTCGACGCCCTCGTAACCGTAAAAAGTAACATCGAGTTTGTCCTCGCACGTCACGAGCAAGGTTGCTGCCACATGGCGGACGGCTATGCGCGTGCCACAGGCAAGCCAGCCGTAGTTCTGGTTACTTCCGGCCCAGGTGCTGGTAACACGATCACGGGAATCATGACCGCCCAGATGGACTCCGTGCCCATGATCATCATTTGTGGTCAGCAAGTCACCTGGATGCTCGGCAAAGATGCATTCCAAGAGGCTGATATTTTCGGTATCACCATGCCTGTTGTGAAACACAACTATCTGGTTAAGGACACCAACGAAATCGCACGCATCGCACGCGAAGCCCACCACATCGCCACATCAGGCCGCCCCGGCCCGGTGCTCATCGATATCCCGAAAGATATCAGCTCCGGTGAATTCACGGGCGACATGGATCCAGAGCTCGATTTACCCGGTTACAAACCTGAAAAAGCCCTGAAGGTAGATTCTGATGGTATCGACCAGGCACTCCAGCTTATCCACAAGGCTCAGAAGCCACTGATCCTCGCTGGACACGGCGCAATGATTTCCGGAGCCGACGCTGAACTCATGGAATTGGCTGAAACGCTGCACTGCCCCGTCACATCCACGCTTCTTGGCAAGGGCGTGTTTCCTGAAGAGCATGAGCTTTCACTCGGCATGTTAGGCATGCATGGAACCGCCTATGCTAACAAAGCCATATGTGAATGTGATGTTCTCATTAACATCGGCTCACGCTTTGATGACCGCATCATCGGTCAAGCAGACAAATTCTGCAAAGACGCTCAGATCATCCACATCGACATCGATGCCTCGGAAATGAGCAAAATGATTGTCCCGGATGTGAGTATCGTAGCCGATGCCAAGTCAGCGCTCGTCGAGATCAACAAGCGTATCTCGGGGCTCGATACCGTAGCATGGTTGGAAACGATCAGCGGCTGGAAAAAGAAATACCCACTCAGCTACCGCAAACAAGGTGGCCTGCGCATGCAGCAGGTCATTGATGAGCTTTACCAAGTTGCCGGCGGTGATGCTATCGTTACAACTGATGTTGGACAGCACCAGATGTGGGCTGCTCAGTTTTATAAAACAAACGCGTCCTGGAAATGGATTTCATCAGGTGGTGCAGGAACAATGGGCTTCGGCTTCCCTGCGGCTATTGGAGCCCAACTCGCCTGCCCGGACGAAACCGTTATCTCAATCAGTGGCGACGGTGGATTTCAGATGACTTTGTTCGAGCTGGCAACTGCAGCTCTGCACAAGCTGCCAGTTAAGATCGTGGTGCTAAATAACCACTACCTCGGCATGGTTCGCCAGTGGCAGGAACTCTTTTTCGATGACCGCAAGTCAGGTGTCGATCTCGAAGGCAACCCAGATTTTTGTAAGCTTGCAGCAGCCTACGGCATTCCATCGTTTAACATCAAACGACCTGCCGACGTGCGTAAGCAGTTAGAGCGTGCGTTTGCCATCACTGACGGCCCAGTGCTCATTCACGCCGAATGTGTGAAGACCGACAACGTTTTCCCGATGATCCCAGCAGGTGCCGCTCTCGAAGACATGCTAACCGAACCACCCAAGACTCAGCTCGCCAAACCAACGGGCTCGACCTAGTAGTGATATTTGTAACTTCTCATTCTTAAATCATAATTTTAAATAACCATGTCTCTAGTTACTACCGACATCCCACCGGAGCATTTTAAAAACACGGCTCCAGTTCACACCCTCTCCGTTTTCGTAAACAACAAGGCTGGCGTACTCATGCGCATTTGTCAGGTTTTTGCCAGACGCGGCTACAACATTGATTCGCTAGTCGTCTCTCAGGGCAGAGACAAGCAGTTTTCACGCATGACCATCGGAATCAGCGGTGATCCTGAGGGACTTGAGCAAATTATTTTGCAAGTCACCAAACTCGTCGATGTCATTCACTGCGTTGAGCATACGAAAGACGACTCGGTGGATAAGGAGCTCCTCTTAATTAAAGTGCTCGTCGGTAAAAAAGACCGCACCGAGGCGCTGCAAGTCATCGACCATTATGCAGGCAAGACCGTTGACCTAACACCAACATCAATGATCGCCATGATTTATGGTGCCAGCTCCAAGATTGATGCCGTCATCACGATGTTCTCGCAATTCGAGATCATCGAAACCGTACGCACCGGTAAGGTCGTCATGGCTCGCGGTGAACAGGTGACTTAAATATGGAAGCGGAGACTCAAGGACGAATCACCGCCTACCATCCTCTTCCTACGCAGCATCAACATCCTCACGCAGGTTCTTGATAATGAACTCCTGCCTGTCCGGCGTGTTTTTACCCATGTAGAAAGCGAGCATTTCCTTGCTGCTTTTCCCCTCCTCCATCTGGACGGGATCGAGTCGCATATCGGGACCGATCATAAAGGCAAACTCATCGGGTGAGATCTCACCAAGACCCTTGAATCGCGTGATTTCAGCGGCCTTGCCTAGCTTGGTCATGGCTGCGACTCTTTCATCATCGTCATAACAATAGATCGTTTCCTTTTTATTTCTAACACGGAACAACGGTGTTTGCAGGATATAGAGGTGACCTTCCCTAACAAGTTCGGGGAAAAACTGAAGAAAAAATGTCAGCAGCAGCAATCGGATGTGCATGCCATCGACGTCGGCATCGGTCGCAATTACCACTTTGTTATACCGAAGCGTTTCTAGACTCTCCTCGATATCCAGCGCGTGCTGAAGTAGGTTGAACTCCTCGTTTTCATAAACGACCTTGCGTTTCAGTCCGAATGAGTTCAGCGGCTTGCCTCGGAGGGAAAACACGGCCTGAGTTTCAACGTCACGACTTTTTGTAATGGAGCCACTCGCCGAATCACCCTCGGTAATAAACACGGTGGATTCCTTCGCTCGCTTATGTTTGCTGGCGAGGTGGGCACGGCAATCGCGTAGCTTCTTGTTATGCACCTTAGCCTTGCGTGCCCGGTCGCGTGCCATCTTCTTGACACCTGAAAGCTCCTTGCGCTCACGCTCAGCGGAGAGGATGCGCTTCTGCAGAGCCTTGGCATCCTTCGGGTTCTTGTGCAGATAGTTATCAAGATGCTCTTTAAGAAAATTGGTAATGAACGTTTTGATTGTCTCACCCTCTGGAGAAATCGTGGCACTGCCCAGCTTCGTCTTCGTCTGGCTTTCGAACACCGGTTCCTCGATTCTCACTAGAATCGCAGCCTCAAGGCCTGCGCGGATATCCGATGGGTTGTATTGTTTTTTATAGAACCCCCTGACCACATCAATGATCGCACCCCGGAATGCCGCCAAGTGGGTTCCACCTTGCGTGGTATGCTGGCCATTGACAAACGAGTAATATTCCTCGCTGCTGTCCAAGGTATGCGTAAATGCTATCTCGATGTCCTTACTCCGGAGGTGGATCGGGCCATAAAGTGCCTCCCCCTCCATCTCCTCGTTCAACAAATCTAACAAACCATCCTTCGACTTGAATTTCTTGCCGTTGAAAACAATCGCCAACCCTGGGTTGAGGAAGGAATAGTAGCGGCACATTTTTTCGACGTAACCCGCTTTGAAGTTTGTCTTTTTCGGGAAAATCGAACGATCCACATCGAACGCGAGCCGTGTTCCGTTAGGCTCAGAATCCTTGCGAGGCTTCTTCATTTCCTCGACCACCTCCCCCCTGCTAAATTCGATCGCCTTGGTCTCGCCCTCGCGCCACGCCTGAATTTCAAAGAAATCGGAAAGCGCGTTGACCGCCTTGATCCCTACCCCATTCAGACCAACAGATTTTTTAAACGCCTCGCTGTCATACTTGGCACCCGTGTTGATCTTAGCCGCACAGTCCATCAGCTTGCCGAGCGGAATGCCTCGACCAAAGTCACGCACCTCCACCCTACCCTCATCATCGATATCTACCGTGATCTCATTTCCATGACCCATGACAAACTCGTCCACCGAGTTATCCATCGCCTCCTTGAGCAGGATATAGATGCCGTCGTCGGCACTCTTACCATTGCCAAGTTTACCGATGTACATGCCAGGTCGCATGCGTATGTGCTCTTTCCAATCGAGCGACTTAATGTCGTCTTCTGTATATTTTGCCATGTTACGAAAAAGGGAGGGTCGTTTGACTTAGTTAAGATGTCTTAACCGCCACGGGAATGCAATCATCATTTCCCAACAAAAAACCGACCTCGCATTGACATGGCTAGTAGCTTCATTATGTTAACCACCTCTTGAGGAGAGTGCAGCGTGCCTGGTGGCCGCCGCGGTTTTCAAAACCGTTGAGGGGCTGTTATGGTCTCTGGTTGGTTCAATTCCTTCCCTCTCCGCCATTTCATCACTTTGTTGCTGATTGAAGTAGATTGACGAGACGGTTATCTATCAGTATGGACGACAGCACTTTTCTTCACTACTCTCGGTTGATGAATCATGATTCACTCAAGCTAGAGCTACAGCCGACGACACCCGCACGGGCTGTCATCACTTTTGGGCAAGTGCTCACTTCCTGCCTGGTTTTTATCGGCTTCATGCCGAATTTAGTTTCTGCCAAAGAATGGACACCCCTCTTCGATGGAAAAACTCTGAATGGATGGCAATCTCGCGAGGGCGTCTGGCGAGTCGAGGGCGGAGCCATTACCGCAGGCTCTCATACGAAAAAATTTCCGCGCAACGAATTTATCTGCACAGAAAAAAGCTACGCCAATTTTGAACTCATCCTGAAAATTAAATGCTCGGGTGATTTGAAAACTGGGCAAGTCAACAGCGGCATACAGATCCGGAGCGCCCGATTAAAAAATGGTAGCGTAGCAGGCTATCAGATCGATTGTGGCAAGGGTTGGTTTGGGAAAATTTACGATGAACACCGACGTCGACTTATTTATCCAAAACCTATTGACGAAGCCAAACTTCTAGCAGGAGTGGATACATTTGGCTGGAACGATTACCGTATTTTGGCTGAAGGCTCACGAATCCAAGTCTGGATCAATGGCATTAAAGCCAGCGATTATACCGAGACCAACCCGCTGATTCCCTTGAACGGCATTATCGCTCCGCAGATACACAAGGGCGGCCACGTCATGGTTCAGTTCAAAGATGTTAAAATTCGTGAGCTCCCTCCTACTCCAGAAGCAACTACCTGGGAATCGCTCGGTGGAGCTGAAGCAGCACTTAAAAAAGTGGTTCCCAAACGCAAATTACGTAACCGAAAAAGTAATGCTAAGCCTCAGGCAAAAGCTAGACTCGAGAGTTTAAAATGATCGTTCCCCATATCATTATCGATTGCCTCGTATGAACAATCAGGCTCCATCAAATGGCTCCGTGCCTAAACATCTGACCACTATGATTCCCAGATTTATTCTAATCACTCTATTGATCGTGCTTTTGCCTGAAACAGGACATAGCTATCAACAGGACGCAAAGCCGATTAAAATCACCAAATCGACTCGCACAAAGGCTCTCACACCAGAAGAGCAGTTATCCAAGTTCAAACTCGCGGAAGGCTTTGTTATCGAATTGGTAGCCTCGGAGAAAAACGGCATCATCAACCCTATTGATCTCACCTTCGACGACGCCGGACGCCTCTGGACTCAGACAGCCGAAATGTATCCTCTCGACCCTATGGGCGACAAAGCCAACCACGCCATTCGTGGCCAACTCAAAGACCCTAACTCCAAAATCCATCAGCACCCCGAAATGGTGCGCCTCAAACGCCTTTACCAACTCAAGGACAAAGGCACCGACCGTATCGTCGTCATCGATGACCCCACCAAGCCCGTCCAAGGCCAAGTCCGACGTGTCGCCGAGGGTCTCACTATGCCGCAGAGTATCCTTCCATATAAAAACGGCGTCTACGTCGCCCACGGCTCAGAAATTCTCTTCCTCGAAGACACTAACAACGACGGTATTTTTGAAGAACCTACCACCGTTCTCACCGGATTCAGTTTTATCGACTCCCATACCATGTCTCATCTGCTTACGCGAGCACCAGGTGGCTGGATCAACTTCTCACACGGTGCCATGAACCTCGGCGAAGTCACCGCCGTCGCCTCAGGAGCAAAACAACAAATCAACTACTGCAAAACCGCGCGCTTCTCCCTCGACGGTAAAAAAATCGAACTCGTTACTAGCGGTCTCAATAACATCTGGGGTTACCAACTCCGCGCCAACGGCCAATGGTACGGCTCCGAGGCGAACGACAAAGGCATGTCTATCGTCCCGATGGAACCCGGCACTGGCTACCTCGGCATCGGGAACGACAAGATCCGGCCCTACCAGCCCATGGTTCCTCGACTTCACAAATTTCGAGTCGGCGGCACTGGCCTTTCTGGCCTCGCCTTCGATGAAAATGATACCAATGGATTCCCAGAGAAGTGGCACGACGTCGCCCTCCTCGCCAATCCTATTACCAACACTATCAACACCGTCAAAATTGGCCGAGACGACTCTGGCAAAGTCACCGCCACTCACCTCGAAGACTTGCTCAAATGCGAAGATGACTGGTTCCGCCCCGTCAATATGGAGTTTGGCCCAGACGGCTGTCTCTACATCGCAGATTGGTATAACAAGGTAGTTTCGCATAACGAGATACCTCGGACTGATCCCTCGCGCGACAAAACCCACGGCCGCATCTGGCGCATCCGCCACGTCGACCAAAAAGCCACACCCATCCCCAACGTCCTAATAGCCAAAGACGAAGATCTCCTCAAGCATCTCACCGGACCGACCCGTTGGGAAAAAGCAGCCGCATGGCACCAGATTGCTGATCGTCAGGCCAAATCACTCCTCCCTGGCATCAAGAAAATTGCAACCGATGCCCACCACTCTATCGGCGCGCGCGTCCACGCCATCTGGTCCTACGAAAGCCTCGGCGAATTCGACGAAATATTTACCCAATCCCTGCTACAAGACAAAAACCACAATATCCGCCGCGAGATCATACGCTCACTTGCCAGCCTCAATCTCTCACCTGCAGTGGTCTCCTCGATTGTCGCCCCACACCTCGAAGACCCTAACTGCATGGTTCGCTCACAGGTCATCCGCACCCTCACGGATCTAGGAAAAGCCGACGCCTCAACCATCAACCTCCTGATCGCAGCCTCCAAGCCTCCCCTAGCAGGAAAAATTACCCTCGGCGGCACCTACGAGCGTCTTTTCGAACGCTATCTGGCTCGCTTAGCCATGGAAAAATATCATCAGTCACTCAAATCCTTCCTCGCCTCTCCACAAGCTAAAAAGCACCCGATCCCTAGCATCCTTTGGGCTCTCCAGTCCCTTGACCAATCATCCTTCGCCAAACTTTTCCCCAAATTCTGGTCTGTCGATAACATCGAGAAAATGGACGAAGAAATATTCATCTCCCTCGCCGCGGTCATGGATAACCCCGCGATTCAGAAGCTAATCACGCCCCTCTTTTCTAACCCCAAAAACCATAATCGCCTGATCGAACTTCTCCTCGTGACACAAGGCCGAGTAGACTCCGCTAAATACCAAAAACTCTTTGCCCCCATCCTTACCAGCATGGCGAAAAATCCAGAGTGCGATCTCAACAAGCTCTACAACGTGGGGATCATCCTCAAAGCAAAAGGCTTATCAAATCACGCCATTGCCTTACTTAAGAAAGATCAAAGCGATACCAACATCAAAGCCGCCCTCCCCATCCTCATGCTCGATCCTAAAAAGAACATGAAGTTCCTGACTGCCCTCGCCAAAGACGAGTCCCTCTCCACCTCTAACCGTCTGGAAGCCATCGCCGCCTTCCTGCGAGCCAACCCCAAAGCCGGCCACCCCCTTGCCCTCTCCTTTTTCAGTAAACTCAAAGAGAGCGAGCGTAAAGCCGCCGTCGATCACCTTTCCCAATCCGTCCAAGGATCAGGTAGCCTCATCAAGCTTCTCGCCGCAAAAAAGCTTAAGCCTGACGACTTCAACTACCTCGCCGCCACCCGTATTGTTGCCTCCGCTCGCCGAAATCCACACGCGGCCAAACTTATGAAGCATTGGGCAGCTAAAAAGTCTGCCGAGGATCTCAGAATGTCCAAAAAAGTAGAAGTAGTCGCCAAGGCCGCCAGCAAGCTCAAAGGCAACCCCGACATCGGCAAAGGCCTATTCCAGATGTGCCTGGCCTGTCACGCCGTAGGAGACCAAGGCTACCACATCGCCCCTGCTCTAGACGGCTCGGCAAGTCGTGAAACACACGCACTTTTAACAGCGCTTCTCCGCCCCGATGTCGCCGTAGAGGGTGGCTATGAACTCAACCGTGTTATCCGCAAAAATGGCACTATGGTCGAAGGCTATCTCTACTCCAACAACGATGTCGGCGTCACCATCGCAACCATGGGCAACCAGAAAATCTTCATCCCCCGCCGCGATGTCAAAACCCAAACTGGCGTGCCTGGAAAATCGTTCATGCCCGCGTTACTAAATGGCATGCCTGAACAAAATATCATTGATCTCCTCGGCTACATCCAGAGCTTGAAGTAATCAATTATCTATCTGATCAGATATGAAAACGGGTAAGCCGTTCATGTCTTTTCTACTCCAATCAAATCCCAATTCGCACTCTAACTAACAGAAATCATCGGATGAAAGCCTCACATTTCCTCTCTTTCCTCTGCCTCACAGTTCTGAGCGCATCACTCACCTGCGCCAAGATTTCACCCCCAAACGTCGTGCTCATCTTTGCAGACGACCTCGGCTACGGCGACCTCGGCTGTTATGGTGCAACTAAACTGAAGACCCCAAATATCGACAAACTCGCTGCAGAAGGCAAAAAATTCACCGATGCTCACTCATCATCTGCCGTTTGCACCCCATCTCGCTACGGGCTTCTCACAGGCGAATACCCCTTTCGGGGAAATGGCGGCAAGGGAATATGGGGACCAGCCCCCGTCACTTCGCCTCTCCTCATCCCAACAGATACTCTAACCATTGCTGATATTTTCAAGAAAAGCGGCTACGATACTGCGGTATTTGGCAAATGGCATCTTGGCTTTGGAAAAGGTTCTAACAAATGGCAAGAACCCTTACGTCCCGGGCCGCAAGATCTCGGGTTTGACTACTACTTCGGCATGCCGGTCGTGAACAGTGCTCCACCCTACGTCTATGTCGAAAACGACCGTATTGTAGGCAGCGATCCCACAGACCCTATTAGACATGTCGGCAGGAATGCCAAAAGTGTCACAGCAATCACCCCAATCCGGAAAAAAGAATCTCAACGCAGCCCTAATCAATTCAGCGGAGCTATCAAAGCTCACAAGCTATTCAACGACTATGAAGTCGGCACCAAACTCACAGAAAAAGCCACCTCCTGGATCAAAAACCGTCAGGGAAAACCTTTTTTCTGCTACTTCGCTACGACTAATGTCCACCACCCCTTCACCCCCGCCAAGCGATTCCAAGGAACTAGCGAGAGTGGCGTCTACGGGGACTTCGTTCATGAGCTAGACTGGATCGTAGGCGAAGTAAGAAAAAGCCTCGAAGAGGCTGGTGTTGCCGACAATACACTCATCATCTTTACCAGCGATAATGGAGGGATGTTTAATCTAGGCGGTCGAGCGGCGGCAAAGCTGGGACACAAAATAAACGGTGATCTTCTCGGCTCTAAATTCGGCATATGGGAAGGCGGCCACCGCATACCTTTCATAGCTTGGTGGCCTGAGAAAATTAAAGCCAGCACGGTTTCCAATCAACTGACAATTAGCGTCGACATGCTAGCAACCTTCGCCGCTCTAACCGGCCAGAAATTAGAAAACTCAAAGGACAGCATCAACATGCTCCCTGCCCTGACCGGAAATCCAGAAAAACCACTGCGAACCGAGATGTTCATCACCCCTCACAAGGCTTCGCATATGGCATACCGCAAAGGCAAGTGGATGTATATTCCCGCTAGAAGTGATGGAGGCTTCAAGGGTTCCAAACCTAATCAGCACGCTTGGGGTGGCGCAGCAGTCACAAAATTAGTAGGCACGCCTAACAGCGACATCCAAAGCGGGGTAATTAAAAAGGACGCGCCGCCGGCACAGCTCTACGATTTAGAAACTGACGTCAACCAAACACAAAATCTATACCGCAAGCACCCTGAAGTAGTCGCGGAAATGGCAGCTGTCCTGAAAAAAATCCGCCCTCAAAAGGAAGCGCCTAAAAGACCCAAGCCCAAAAAATAACTCCATGCGCAAACCCCAACTGATCCCGGCTTTTTTATTCTCTCTGTTAGCACTGATACTGATAGAGAACTCCAATGCTTCAGACCGTCCAAACTTCATCATCATTTTGACTGATGACCAAGGATACGGTGACCTCAGCTGCTATGGCGGGAAACACGTCAGCACGCCGCATATTGACCAAATGGCTAAGGAGGGTGCTCGGCTTACGAGTTTTTACGTGGCAGCCCCTGTCTGCACTCCATCCCGTGCAGGATTGATGACGGGCTGTTACCCCAAGCGTATTAGTATGGCTACTGGATCGAACTTTGGAGTCCTTCTTGCAGGAGACAAAAAAGGGCTACACCCAGACGAGATCACCATCGCCGAGGTGCTCAAGGATGCGGGTTACAAGACCGGGATGTTTGGCAAGTGGCACCTTGGCGATCAACCAAAATTTCTACCCACTAGACAAGGTTTCGATGATTTTTTTGGTATCCCATACAGCCACGATATCCATCCCTATCACCCCCGGCAGAATCACTACCAATTCCCTTCACTGCCATTGCTCGAAGGCGACACCGTAATCGAGATGGATCCCAATGCCGATTTACTAACTAAACGATTTACAGATAGGGCAGTGAATTTCATCACAAAAAACAAGGACAGCCCCTTTTTTCTCTACCTCCCCCATCCTATCCCACACGCCCCCTTACACGTCTCTCCTCCATTCATGAAGACCGTTCCAGAAGGCATCGTGAACAAGCTCAAAGAAGAAAATGGAAATGTAGACTACCGCACTCGTGACAAGATTTTTCGTCAGGCCATCGCAGAGATTGATTGGTCTGTGGGGCAAATCCTCAAGGCCCTCAAGACAAACGGTATCGATGAAAAAACCTTCGTCATATTCACCTCTGATAATGGCCCACCAAAGAAGACCCTGCATGCTAGCGCAGGTATTCTCCGTGGCAATAAAGGAACCACTCTCGAAGGCGGAATGCGTGAACCCACTGTTGTTCGTTGGCCCGGTAAAATCCCTGCGGGCAAAGATAATAACGAACTAATGACGGCAATGGATTTACTACCGACATTCGCGAAACTTGCCGGAGCGAAAGTCCCCACAGACCGTATCATCGATGGCAAAGACATCTGGCCTGTGCTTTCAGGAAAATCACAAACTCCTCACAAGGCATTCTTTTATCACCAAGGAAACAACCTGCTAGCAGTACGATCAGGCATCTGGAAGCTCCACCTCAACCGACAGAAAAAACCCGCTCAACTCTATAATCTGGAGACAGATGTTGCCGAAAAGAATAACCTCATCAAACAGAATCCCAACATCGCAAAAAGACTACTAGGGTTGATGAAGCAATTTGAAAAAGACATCGGCTCTAACACAAGGCCTGCCGGCTTCGTCAATAAACCCAAACCACTATCGCTAAAATGAAGATCTTGTTAGTCTGTCTACTTGAGGCTATCTCCGTTGCTATTCTATCATTATCATGAAAAATCTCCTCAAACCTTTAGCCCTGTTCGCCGCTCTCACAAATCTCCATGCGGGTGCAGAAACAAAGCCCAACATCGTCATCCTGTATGCCGATGACATGGGCGTCGCCGACCTCTCTTATGGCGACCCCATAGCAAAAATCCAAACACCCAATATCGACCGCCTCGCCACTCGCGGCATGACTTTTTCAGACGGCCACAGCTCCTCTGGAATCTGCACTCCCAGCCGCTTCGCCCTTCTCACTGGTCAACACCACTGGCGGCGTTTTCACGGCATCGTCAAGGCCTACGGAAAATCCGTCTTCAAACCCGATGACTTCACCATCGCCAAGATGCTCAAGAAGCAAGGCTACCAAACTGGCTGCTTTGGAAAATGGCATCTCGGCTGGGACTGGAGCGCCATTCGCAAGCCTGACATCACCACAAAAGAAGAAATGTTATTAGCCTCTTCTTACGACTGGACTAAACCGTTCCCGGGCGGCCCGCTCGACCAAGGCTTTGATCGCTACTTTGGCGACGGCACAATCAATTTCCCACCCTACTGCTGGATCGACAACAACCGCTTCGCTACCATTCCCACCAAGCCGGTGATGAAGTCCAAACCACTAGCGGGCGGTGGGAGCTTCCGTCCCGGCCCCATGGCTGAGAGCTGGAATCCATACGATATCCTTCCCACCATCACACAAAAAACCGTCGAGTGGATCAGCGAACAAAAAGCCGAGCAGCCCTTCTTCGCTTACCTCGCGTTCAACTCGCCCCACTACCCCATCGTCCCCAATAAGGAATTCCACGGGAAATCAAAAGCGGGCTACTACGGCGACTTTATGATCGAGACCGACACCATGGTTGGAAAAGTCATCACCGCTCTGGAAAAAAACGGCTTCCTTGAAAATACCATCATCATCTTTACCGCCGATAACGGAGCTGAGAACCTCGGCTTTGATCGGCTCGAAAAATTCGGCCATTGGAGTTCGGGCGAATTCCGCGGTCTAAAGCGCGACATCTACGAAGGAGGCCACAGGGTTCCCTTCATTGTCAGTTGGCCTGGAAAAATTAAGGAGGGCTCACATTCTAGCGAAGTTGTAAGTCAGGTCGATTTCGCCGCGACTTTCGCAAAAATCACCGGATACAAACTCGATAACAAAGAGGCTATCGATAGCTACAACCTCCTTCCCGTCCTCACTGGCAAAGATTATAAAAAGCCACTCCGCACTGCTACTGTACAAAACACCGCCAAAGATAAATATGCGTTACGTCAAGGCGACTGGGTCTTCATCAATACTTCTTCCGGTACACCCCGCAATGAGCCTCAACATTATCTTAAGCTCTTTGGGCTGAAAACCTATCCCAACAATACTCCCGGCTTGCTCTTCAACCTCAAAGAAGATCCGCGCCAATCAAAGAACGTCTATCAACAGCACCCCGAAAAAGTAGCAACTATGAGCAAACTCCTGCAACGCTACCTCGACGGTCAGCGATGTGCACCAGTTAGGAAAAATTAAAAAATGAGCCTACATAAAACCATCGGCATAGCCCTAGGCTGTTTGACCCTCTCGCTGGGTGCCACCCCACCCAATTTCATCATTATTTTCTCCGATGATCAGGGTTACCAAGACCTCGGTTGTTATGGCTCCCCAGATATCAAAACACCTCGGATTGACCAAATGGCGCGTGAGGGCATGCGATTCACATCTTTCTATGCACAAACAGTCTGCGGGCCTTCTCGTGGTGCCTTGATGACAGGATGTTATCCATTACGTCTTGCGCGACAAGCTGACCCAGATTCAGTTCACCCCGAGCTTCATCTTAAAGAAATTACCATCGCTGAAGTTCTGAAAAATCAAGGCTACGCGACTGGTATATTTGGAAAGTGGGATTTAGCAGGACACAACCCATCTCGATACAAGGAGATGCTCTTGCCGAAACATCAAGGCTTCGACACCTTTTTCGGCACGCCAGCCAGTAACGACCACTATGTCAATCTGATCCGTGGTACAAAAGAGATCGAACAGAAAACTAACATGGCGACGTTGACGAAACGCTACACCGGCGAGGCAATTTCTTTTATTGAAAACAAAAAAGATAGTCCCTTCTTTGTTTACCTGGCTCACACCATGCCACACACCAAGCTGGCAGCCTCAAAAGACTTCAAGGGTAAATCAGCAGGTGGCTTCTATGGCGATGTGATCGAAGAACTGGACTACAATGTGGGCCGTGTGCTCGACAAAGTGAAAGAGCTTGGACTCGACCAGAAGACCTACATCATCTTCACTAGCGACAACGGCCCATGGCACCTTCGAGGCGACCACGGTGGCCACGCCGAACCACTTCGTGGGGCAAAGACAAGCTGCTGGGAAGGAGGACTTCGTGTGCCATGTATTATGCGAGCTCCAGGGAGAATACCCGAAGGAAAAGTAATAGACACGGTGGCTGCTACCATCGATCTGATGCCGACACTCGCCAAGCTAGCAGGATCATCCGTCCCAAAGGATCGCATCATCGATGGAGTGGATATTTCAGCCCTGATACACGGCAAGACCAAGACCCTCGACCGCCATTATTTCTACTACCAACATAACTGCCTGCGTGCGGTACGTTCAGGCAAATGGAAATTAATGTTAGAACATACCGAACCTATCAAAAGCAGTATCGCGACTAAATGGAAAAACCACATCGCCAAGGCCGACTCCATCCGCATCAGCAAAGCACGACTTTATAATCTGGAAAAAGATATTGGCGAGACCACAGATGTCTCCGATGAATACCCTAAAATTGTGGCCCGTTTGAAAAAGCTCGCTCGGGAGGCTCGCCAGGATATCGGTGATCATGATGAATTTGGCGCAAACGCACGCACTTTTGGCGCCAAGAAACGCACACTATCTAACGAATCGAAATCCCCTCTCAAAAAGAACACACGAAGGAACAATTAAAATTACTAAAAAGACAATACCACTATGCCCAAACACGCACCACTAACCTGCCGCTTGATCAGCAAGCTCTTCGTCGCATTCCTACTCTTGAGCAGCTTATCTGCAGTTCACGCTGAGCCTTCTGAAAAAAAACAAACCGTTCTCATTACTGGGGCTAATCGTGGGTTGGGTTTATCGCTTAGTAAGCACTATGCCGCCGACGATTACTACGTCATCGGCACCGCTCGCAATCCGGAAAAAGCTACCGAATTGAAGAAAATCGCCGACGAGGTTTTACCGCTCGATGTCACCTCGGACGAGAGCATCAAAACTCTCGCTAAAGCCCTGAGTGGCAAAACGATCGATATTCTTGTTAATAATGCTGGCTACTTTGGCCCAACCCTCGGGGTCGGTCGCAGCAAAACAGCTAAGCTAAAAGATCTCACACGGAGTGAGGTGCTTGATTGCTTCGCGGTGAACTCGGCAGGTCCCTTATTCGCAACTCAAGGATTACTGCCAAATATACTCGCTTCCAAACAACCTAGAATCATCATCATTTCCAGCCGTTCAGGCATTATCACTCAAAGCAAAGGTGTCGGAGCATACGGATATCGGATTAGCAAAACAGCAGTCAACCGTGCCATGAAAATCATGGCGCACGATAAATCTCTGGGCAAAAGCATCGTCGTAGCCATCGCGCCGGGGCATAATAAAACCGATATGGGTGGAAAGAATGCTAAACTTGATCCCGACGAAAGTATGAAGCTAGTCAAAGACCTGATTGAAAACCTAACCAGTAAACACCACGGGCGGTTCTTGTATTACGACGGTAAAGAGCTCCCCTGGTAGGAAATGACCATCATCCCCTCTCAACCACTCAGCTCACCAAACCTAAGTTGAGTTGCTAGATGCAGGGCCGATCGTTCCGCCCTCCACTAGTTCCGCCTGAATCTCAATTTTTCGCTTATCATTGGTGCCCCGCGCTACTTTATTGACCCAGTTGATCGTAGCGCGCTGCAGTTTCCGCGAATCCCATGAGACATGAGCCACGTTGGGGCGACACAGAGCAAACCCTCGATCGGCATGGCTACATATGAGAGATACATCACGGGGTGTGGCGATTCCGTGCTGCGAGAGATATTGTTCTACACTATGATAAATTGATGCCTTCATACAGTAGATGGCAGTCGGTGGGGTGACCCGAAAAAGGGAATCGAGGCACTGGTGAAGCCCATCAGCATCAGGAGACCACTCTGGCAGATTATAGTGACCTGTCTCAATGCCATGAGCCTCAAGCTCATCGACGAAACATTGCTCCAGAACCGCAAGTTTCGGTTCAAGTCGATCCTCAAGAGTTAAGAAGACAATACGGCGATGCCCAAGCGCAATCAAACGCCGCAGCAAGACTTTCATGGCGTTCGTTGTATTAACCGCAGCTGCTGCTATTTTCTTTTCAGTATGACGCCCTCCAAAAGCAAAGACGGGCACGGATTGCTTTGAGAACCACTCCAGCACCTCATCTGAAGCACCATGGACGATCCAAGCATCAGCAGGAACTGTGCTGACATAGCGACGCACCTTTGCTACGTCCATTCTGAGCTCATCCAAGGTCTTGGTGCAGAATGTTGCCTGGTATCCTCCCTCTACCAATCTGAATAATAAATTCGTACATGTGATGTTTTGTCTGCTAGCGGGATCGTAGAGCAAAATGGCAATCCTAAAAACTTGAGACACTAACTTCTCAGGCACGACAATTCGTCGCTTCCGTCGCCTACCCTGATTGACCAGCAGACCTTCACGCTCCAACTGATCCAAAGCATCAGAAACCGTCCGCATGCCGACACCAAGTTCGCCCGCCAATTTGGCCGTCCCCGGCATCGTTTCTACCCACGTCCTGCGCAGGATTTCCTCACGAAGATGGGCAGCTACTTGCTCGGTGGCGGTTAAAACTCGTAACGATCGCATGCCGATCATCTACAACATATCAACAATAGAATGCAATGATGAAATCCATTGGAGAATCGCTCACAGGGTATTGAATGCGCGATGAGCCTATTCTGCACCAGCTCATTACCAATGCCTAACAGGCCAGTTATTAATGAATCAGCGGAAACACCTCAAGCTCTTCTCCCCTAACACGATGAACCTACTGTATCAAAAACGTATCATAACCACTCTTATCGCTTTCATCGCCTTGGGGACGACCCCCATCGCTGCTGCTGAGCTCATTCCGAGTGTTGAGCCCGCCTGCCAAGGATGTTACCTAGGCGCGTCGATGGCAGCGAGTGATCTTAATCCAGGTGTTGGTCAGTCCGGGCATACACTTAACGGGCGTTGGGTTTCAAGTTCGCAGACAGCCACTTCGCCAAATCAAGGTGACCCTATCACTCTCTCATGGGGATTTACTCTTGATGGCGCCACTGTTGGAGCAAGCACTGGTTCGGGCCGATACGCTGGCATCAACCAAGAATCCACAGCTCCCAGCTCATTCATCGCCTTCCTTGATGGCCAGTTTGGAAATGGAGGAGGGGGCACTGACCTCACTAATCGCCCATGGTTCGCTAAATTTGATGACTCTTTCAATTACCTCAGCAATATCTGTGGTCTAAATTTTGTTTACGAATCCGCAGATGACGGGGTTGTTTTCAGAGGCAGCGGAACAAATGGGATTGATGGAACTCGTGCCGACATAAGAATCGCAGGAATTGGACTCTACAATGCTGCCGGCGACTCTATCGGTTCCCCGATCGCAACTGCAGCCGGTGTCGGCGGCGGTGATGTCATGTATAATCTCAATAATCTTGGTTTTATACAACAAGGGAGCTTCGTAGGGGACCCAATCAAAGGAGACAGAGCTTATCGCAATGTAACCATGCACGAAGTCATGCATTCAGTAGGAGTCTCGCACAATAGTATAGCCGCCTCCACCACACCTCTGGTCCCAAAAAACAACACTCTCATTAACCCCTTCTCCACAACGGCTTTTGACGGCGTTCAGCATCTTGATATTTTACCATTGCAACGTGCTTATGGTGATGTCTACGAAACAGGAAATGGCAATGACACCCCCCAATTCGCCACTCAGATTGGTGACATCTTAGATTTTCGAGGCATAGGTTTAGATGGTGACATCCCATTCGGACAGATCACGCCAAATCATGTGGATTTCATAAGCATTGATGGTGATACGGATACCGATTATTATGAATTTACCGTCTCTGAACTGGGTGCCGTGGAGATCATTCTCAAGCCTCTCGGCTTGGAATTCAATGCGTCAACGGGTGACCTCGTCAACACAGCAGAGCTAAGTGATCTAACTCTTGAATTAAGAAATGCCAGTGACAATTCCCTTATTGCTCAATCTAATGTCGCTGGTCTAGGAGGAATGGAGAGCATCATCGCAAGCGACCTTAGCCCCGGTAACTATCTCATCAAAGTCGTAGGGTCTCAGGACTTCGCTCAATTCTACTCTATCACCTCTACTTTCACTCCATCTGCGCCGTTTTTGCTGCTCACGGCTCCTGAAGGTGGTGAATCTTGGTTCGTCGATCATCATTATGACATCACATGGAGGACAAATCTTGACGGGAATGTTAAGATCGAATTACTTATGGGTGGATCTGTTAGCACCATCGCTGCCAATACACCTAACAATGGATCATACAGATGGACCATTCCCCCGGCTCAGGCACTGGCTGGAAATTATAGGATCCGAGTGACCAGTATCGACAATCCAGAAAAGACGGATCAGAGTGCTGCGGACTTCAGTATTGCGCTGAATCCCCTTGCCGTCGCCCTGGATACGACAGGGCTCGTATGGTCGAACAATGAAAGGTTCGGCTGGTTCAATCAGGCCGTAACCACGAATGACGGAGTGGATGCTGCTATGAGTGAGGATATTAGGCATGGTGAATCCTCTTCGATGGAAACCACCCTACAGGGTCCGGGAGTGCTAACCTTCTGGTGGAAAGTGTCTACAGATGCTGGCTACGATTTCCTGCGGTTTTTCATCGATGATGTTGAAGCTGTGGCTGGGATCTCTGAACTAGAGATGGATTGGGAGCAGAAAACCGTCGTGATTCCAGATGGAACCCATACCGTAAGGTGGACTTATTCTAAGGACGTTAGCTTCACTTCTGGTGCCGATGCAGGCTGGGTAGATCAAGTTGTCTTCACTCCTGATCCCACCCCATACAGCAATTGGGAAGGCGGCGCCTTTGCCAATGCCTTCAACGACACCGGAGCCAACAGCGATCCGGACGGTGATGGAGTGCTCAACTTCGTCGAGTTTGCCTTCGGCACAGATCCGACCGCTAACAGCGGCACTGCGATGGCCTACACATCAGGCGCCTCCATCACCACTGCCGGCATGCCCATTCTCGCAGGAGGCTCAGTCAGCGGCTTCCAGGCGGTGTTCTCGAGACTCAAGGAGTATGAGGCAGCAGGTCTCACATACGCAGTCGAGTTCAGCTGTGATCTGGGTCGTTGGACCGAGAGTGCCACTGGGCTTTCGGTGCTTACCGGTGTGGAAAGCAGCGGCAACTATGAGGCCGTTAGCGTGCCCTACCCGGACAACGTGCCGCTGCAGGCCGGGGGCACTGATGCACCCAAGTTCTTCCGGGTGAAAGTAACTTTCGCTCAATAGAAAACTGATAATCTACTACTTATTGACCATAGGTGGTAATAGCAAAATAGATTGATTAACTTGGCAAACCCCACATGCTGACCGCGACATAGACACATTCAACTTATTTAGCATCCATTCCAAACAATAAAAACAATGAAAACTAGCATGAATCATTCAAAATACATTGCTCAGCTAAGTGCATTGGCTGGCTTCGCAATCACTGTCACCACTTCTCAAGCCGCCATTACATACATTGATGCTCAGGAGGGTCTCTCAGGGAATACTTTTTCGACAACTCAAGGAGCACTGGCAGCAGACAACTCGTCGTGGCTCTCCGTTGGAACCTCAAATGGGTCGTCTCAATGGGGAAATCGAATTTAGAGTACAGCTAATAACGAATTTGGCAATGGCGGCAATTCGTTTGAAGGCCGGAGCGATGGTGGTGGTAGCGGGCAGGATCCACAATTAACCACTCAGCTCACTGGTCTAGCAGATGGAACCTACGACGTTTGGGTGTTCTTCTGGGATTCCTCCGGTGGCACCAACCAGTGGGAAATAACGGCCGGACTGGATAGCTCACTGACGCAAGCCGATGATACATACAGCTTCGATGGCGCTGGAGATACTGATACGGCACCCACTATTGCCGCGAGCACGCTTAGTTTCACGACATCTATTATAACCCAGCCCTCTTCAAGTAACCGCACATTGTATGGCGTTAACCTCGGTCAGAGAACCGTTTCTGGCGGTTCCAATATCGATGTTTTTATCGAACAACTTGGAGCAAGCGGTGCAGACCGCACCTGGTATGACGGTGTCGGCTATGAGCTTGTTACTACTGTGCCTGAGCCATCTTCCACCGCTCTTCTGGGTCTCGGCGGTCTTGCACTCATCCTGCGCCGCCGTAGATAATCTCATTTCACAGAAGTCTCCCTCCTAAAATGCACGCATGCTCTCTTGCATGCGTGCATTTTTCACATCACTCCATAAGCTCTATAGCTAGTATCCATTCTCCACTTCAATAATCCACTCATGAACAATCCTATTCCTATACTAAAAACCACTCTCTCCACCTTCCTCCTTACACTTGCGCTGTCTATCCCTTTTACCGCCATCACCACCCAGGCAGAACCTACAACCCCGATCAAACTGGGTCTGCCAACGGATTTCACCATACCGAAATCTCTGAAGAAGGAGCGAACAAAGATCCGTGCTCTAAGAGTTCATCTCTTGGAGCCCCAGCAAGGAATACACCCGATGCTTGTATCAGGCCTCAAGCCACATCTGTGTTCAGAAAAAGTATTAACTATGAACGATGTGATCCTAGCGGTCGATGGCACGCCGTTAGAAAAAGATCCATTGGCACAATTCAATGCTACGGTTGAAAAGGCACTTGATGGCCATGGATACGTCAGCCTCACCCGCTGGCGCCAAGGAAAAATAAAAACAGTTAGATTGGACTTAGGAACCAAGCCTCAAGATCTCACCCAGACACCCATCGTCGGCCGTGGTCACGATTGGCGCCTTGGACCCATGGGGGCGAATGGCTGGGTATTCTGCAAGCTCACCAAAGACGGTGCTAGCAGGGATTCCCGCCAAATCTTGATCACCCAAGTTGACAAAGGTGGTCCGAGTGACGGGAAATTACAGCTCGAAGACGTCATCACAGGTGCCTATGGCAAGCCCTTCACCCAAGACGCGCGCAGAGCCATCGCTGCCGCTATCAATAAGGCTGAAACCACCGAGCAAAAAGGAATTCTAAGTTTACAGGTGTGGCGCTCTGGCAAGAGCCAGAACATCAAGGTGACACTACCCGTCATGGGGAACTACAGCGCCACCTCGCCCTATGACTGTCCAAAAACGGACAAGATCATCAACCAAACTTGCGACTACCTGCTCACCAAGCCACTGAGCAACCACTCCAAGCTTAATGGCACTGGTCATTATAGAGAAGGTTTTGTCGGCTATCTAAACGCTCTTGGACTGATGGCAACTGGCCGCGAAGATGTGATGCCCAAGGTGCGCGAATTCGCCTACGGAATCTGCATTCCCGATGAGAATATTCCAGTGAAAGACCCAAGCCTCTGCCATCCGGGCGCAGTCCAGAGCCTGCAGGATCACCGATCCATGGTGGTATGGGACTGGGCATATCGTTCCCTTGTTCTAAGCGAATACTATCTCATCACCAAAGACCCGAAAGTATTACCAACGATACGTGAATACGCCACCAAGATTGCCATGGGACAGAGTAAGGTCGGGTCTTGGGGCCACACCTATGCTGCCATAGCAAATACAGGATACCTCAACGGGCATCTGGGAGGCTATGGCGCGATCAACATGAACACCCTCAACTGCGGACTGGCACTTCATCTCGCTCAACGTTGTGGTATCGACAATCAGGCGATCAAGGATGCCATCGTGCGCACTCGGAATTTCTTCACCTTCTACATTGGCAAGGGAGCGCTACCCTATGGTGATCACGCACCGGGCTATCATTCCTACTCTGGGAATGGGAAGTCTGCAGGCGCTGCAGTCTACTTCGATATTGCAGGAAATGAAGAAGGGGCACGTTTCTTTAATGCCATGGCCATGGGCCACACGGTGTCTGGACGTGAAGAGGGCCACGGTGGTCATTTCTTCTCTCATAAGTGGGGTGGCATCGGCGCTGCAAGAGGAGGCAAGCTAGTGCTGCATAACTTCTTTGAGGAAATGAACTTTCTCTTTACCCTTGAGCGACAGCCAGATGGCCGAATGGTCAATCAGAAAGAAGCAGGTGAATACAATGACATTGGTGACCTCAAAATTTTCCAAGAATTTTCAGGAATCCGTCTTCTACAACTTTGCGCGCCGCGCAAGGTGCTCTACCTGACAGGCAAAGGCACCCCAGAACGGGAGTGGCTGACCCAAAAGCGCATTGATGAAGTCTTTGCTGCCGGAAGATTACTTTTCGATAAGGAAGCACGAGGCAAGCTCAGTAAAGAACAGATCCTGACTCTGCTTCAGGACGAATTGCCTGCGACCCGAGCGCTTGCGATTAAAACAATAACAGAGAGGCAGCTCAATTTAGTACCGGATTTACTCAAGCTACTAGAGAGCAAAAGTAAGTTTGCACGTGCGGGTGCCGCTCAAGCCATTGGAACCAACGGTTATGGAAGCAAAGAAGCAGTCGCCAAGCTCATTCACATTGTGGAAAACGATACTGACCTGCTGTGCCGTATACACGCGGTCAGGGCATTCACTGCCAGTGAGCTGGAGTCCGGGATACTGGCGGTGTCAGAACCAGCCATCCCTTCGTTGCTCAAGCTCGCCACTCAACGTTGGGAGAGTGACCCCAATCAGAAACTACAGGTCGAGATTGCAATCGCACTGTTCAACACGGCTAAACATATTGGGAAACCTGGCTTGTGTGTGAAATACGGCATGAGTGATGCAAACCGCCCATTGTTCGCTCCGGCGCTCAAGGTGCTACTGCTCAACCCCAATGGATCCGCCCGAGGCTGGGCGTCTGGCTGGTCATTCAAACAGCTAACTCAAAAGGAGATTGAGTTCCTGTGGCTCGAAATCTACCTTTCGTCCCGTTACAAGGGCCCATCCAGCATGATGTGGTCGAACACGGTGCGAATAGGTGGTTTAACGATCATGTCAAAGCGTCGTATTGCTGAAGGTCTTGATATACTTGTGGAGTTAATGGTGAGCCCAGCTTCAAATCCTAAATTACGTGAGCTTCCATTGAAGCTTGTTCCGATGTATGGCAGTCATGCCAAGCGCTACTTGCCAGCACTCAAAAAAGGGGCTGACGAGTTCTCCAGTGCCAAAAAACATAAAATTAAGAAAAAGGCTGACCCTATCAACAAGCTCATCAAGATAATCGAAGCCATGCCCGATAAACCACCATTCGAACTCATCAGCATTGCGGAGTATATCAAAGGCGCGGAGGATCCATACAAGCCCAAGTAAAGATGCTCCACATTCTGCTAAAGAACTCTCCCGCTCTGCTACGCGACACTTTCTTCCTTCTAGGATAAGCTGAGCAGAGCTCAGAAAAGCAACATCGTAGCAGCAAGATGCACGTTGGTGGCAAGTTATAACCACACATCGCCAAAAGTGACACACATTCAAGTCCACTATGAAACTCGGTATCCATCTATCCATCTTACTCTTCTTCGCTGCCTTCAGCTTGTCCTCTGCGGCAATCCCTGACCTCACCAAGTCATTACCAGCGAATGTAAAAAGCGACTACCTTCTCGGACCAACAGGAATGCGCGGATGGATGCACACCACGGGTAAAAGAGTCAAACAGCAGGACATCTGGATTACCTACAGCACGGTAGAAGCGAGGCAGGTGCTAGTGACACAAATCGATGCAGGTTCACCCGCAGATGGAGTTCTCAGAATAGGTGATGTGATCCTTGGGATTCGACAAGAAACTGAATGGAAAAAGTTCAGTGCCAGCCCGCGAGTCCAGCTAGCAGAAGCCATTGATGAGGCAGAGAAAACAGAAAACGAAGGCAAGCTGCATCTGCAGATTTGGCGTCCCAATCAGGACGACTTGCCAAACCACCTCAAGGAGAATTCACAATCTGTAAAACCACGCCTCAAAGGAACCACCCAGACCGTCACGCTCAATCTCAAGGTGATGGGAACATACAGCGCGACCGCTCCATTCAACTGTCCCAAAACAAATGCCATCCGCAAAGAGACTGTCGCGGCAATGATGCAGGAAGACAT
>JBGCEU010000167.1:0-13551 GCA_045106535.1 Akkermansiaceae bacterium
GAAGGACGCAAAAGGCAGAAAGATCGAGGGTGCTATTCTGTTTACCGTGCGCGGTGACGGCGAGGCCGAAGATGGCTTCCAGTATAATCATATCGAGCTGATTACTAATAAGCGTACCTATAAAAATGGCTCAACCGTCAAACTACTCATCAACACCAAACGACCTAACAGCACTGTATTACTCAGTCTACGAGGTGGAATGGAGCACCGGATCATTCATATCACCGGACAGAGCACTACCATAAAAATCCCGGTCTCACTCAAGGACATGCCCAATTTCTTTGTCGAGGCAGCTACGGTATCGGACGCTCAAGTTCACACCGCAGTGAGAGAAATCATCGTGCCACCCGAAAAGCGTGTCCTGAATGTCGCTGTGCTTCCAAGCGGAAACCGCTTTAAGCCACGCGCTGAAGGCAAGGTCAAGGTGCGCGTCACCGACCAGCATGGCGAACCTGTGAAAGGCTCACTAGCTCTCACGATTTACGACAAGTCTCTCGAATACATTTCCGGCGGCAGCAACGTAGCAGACATCAAGACCTTCTTCTGGAAATGGCGACGTCACTTCAGCGGCGGCTATGCCCACACATCTACACACTACGAGCGAAACGTCGTTAAGCGAAATGCCGAGAGCATGAGAACACTCGGTGCCTTTGGTCATTCTCTTGCTGACTTCGAAGCAGGTGGAGAGGGATTCGGCGGCTTAAGGGGACGTGCAATCGGAGCTCTCGCTGAAAGTGCATCAATGGATGCTATGGTAGCACCTGGAGCACCTATGCCCAAGATGGCGATGAAATCTAAAAAATCGGGTATTGAAATGAAAAATGATGCCGGCGGCGCAGAAAATAACGCCCCACCCGTCATGATCCGTAAGGACTTCGCAGACCTGATCAAATGGATCGGCTCCGTAGAAACAGATGACAACGGCATCGCCGAAGTCCCCGTCACCTTCCCCGACAACCTAACTACTTGGAAAATCAAAACCTGGGCGATGGCACACGGCACACGCGTCGGCGAAGGCACCGCCGAGGTGATCACTTCCAAGGATCTTATCATCCGCCTGCAGGCTCCGCGATTCTTTGTCGAGAAAGACGAGGTCGTGCTCTCCGCGGTCGTGCATAACTACCTGATGACAGATCAGAATGCCACCGTCTCACTCGAACTCGAAGGTGGCACGATGAAATCCGGCTCACCCCTCACACAAAAACAAATCATCAAAGCAGGCGGCGAAACTCGCATCGACTGGCGCTGTAAAGTCACTCAGGAAGGCACCGCCATCGTGCGCATGAAAGTCATCACGGAGGACGACTCTGACGCCATGGAAATGACCTTCCCCGTCTACGTGCACGGCATCCTCAAGCAGATGGCTTGGAGCCGCGTCATCACGCCTAACAAAAACAGCACAGCAATCACTGTGAAGGTGCCCGCCGAGCGCCGCCCTGAGCAAACACGGCTCGAAGTGCGCTACTCTCCCACTATCGCCGGCAGCATCGTCGATGCCCTACCCTACCTCGTGGAATACCCATACGGCTGCACCGAGCAGACGCTAAACCGCTTTGTTCCCACCGTCATTACACAGAAGCTCATCAAGGAAATGGGCATCGACCTTGAGGATGTTAGAAATAAACGTGCCAACCTGAATCCACAGGAAATCGGCGACGACAAGGAACGCATGGCGCAGTGGCAGCGTTGGCAGCGCAACCCCGTGTTCTCCGAGAAAGAAGTCAACAAGATGACTGCGGCTGGCATCAAGAAGCTGCGCGAAATGCAGCTCAAAAACGGTGGCTGGGGCTGGTTCTCCGGCTATGGCGAACGCGCTTACCCACACACCACAGCAGTAGTTATCCACGGACTACTCATCGCAAAGAAAAACGGTGCCAGCATCCCTGACGGCATGATCAAGAGCGGTGTCACTTGGTTGAAGAACTACGAAGCGAAGGAAACCGAACGCATCCGCATGTGGAAAAATCGTAAGAAAAACACCAAGCAACACGCCTCCTCCATGGATGCCTTTGTGCGCCTCGTTCTCGCTGAGGCAAACACAGGAAATGATGAGATGCTGGGCTACCTCTTCCGCGACAAAAACCACCTGCCCGTCTACGCCAAAGCCGTCGCTGGCATGGCACACCACCTCGCCGAGCAGAATGACAAGCGCGATGCCATCATCCGCAACATCGAGCAATTCCTTGTGCATGATGAAGAGAACCAGACCGCCTACCTCAAAATGGGCAACGGCTCCTACTGGTGGTATTGGTATGGCTCCGAAATCGAGGCACACGCCTGGTATCTCAAGCTGCTCGCCGCAACCAATCCGAAGTCGAAACAAGCACGTGGCATCGTCAAATACCTGATCAATAATCGTAAACACGCAACATACTGGAACTCCACCCGCGACACAGCGTATTGCATTGAAGCGATCGCCGACTACATGCGTGCCAGCGGCGAGAACAATCCGGAAGCCGAAGTCACGGTCAGTGTCGACGGCAAGGAAATCAAAACGGTCAAAATCACCAAGGAAAACTTGTTTAGCTACGATAACAAAGTTGTTCTAGCTGGTGACGCGCTCGGAACAGGAAAGCACAAGGTAGAGATCAAGCGCTTTGGTAAAGGTCCACTCTACACCAACGCTTACCTCACCGTCTTTACTAAAGAGGACTTCATCAAAAAAGCTGGGCTCGAGGTCAAGGTCGAGCGCGCCTACTACAAGCTGGAACGAGTTGATGCGAAAGAATCCACAGCCGGAACCAGCGGCCAAGTCGTTGACCACAAGGTGGAAAAATACAAACGCATCCCACTCAAGCCGGGGGACATGCTCACCAGTGGCGACCTCGTAGAAGTCGAGCTACACATCCACAGCAAAAACGACTACGAGTATCTGATGTTTAATGATTGGAAACCGGCTGGGCTCGAATCCGTCGAGGTCCGTAGCGGCTACACCAGTGCGCACAAGTCCGGCATGCGTGCCTACATGGAGATGCGCAATGAAAAGACATCCTTCTTCGTCCGCCAACTTGCCCGTGGCTCACACAGCGTGAAATACCGACTCCGCGCCGAGATCCCCGGCAGCTTCTCCGCTCTCCCCGCCATGGCAGAGGCCATGTATGCCCCCGAGCTGAAGGCGAACTCGGACGAGATGAAGATTCAGGTGAAGGACAGAGAGTAGCCCTCTGTATCGCTTACTAAGGATTCACCGCAGACTTTACAGACGGGATGGATGCCACGGCTTGCGCCTCGGTGACTGGGCGTGTGCCTGAGGCAACGATGCGCATGCCCACGAAGCCGTCTTGGCTACGCACGGTGATTTTGCACGGCCCCATCAGAGGTAATACTGTGTTAGAAATCTCACGAACCGTGTGGTTCTGATTATTGGAAAGTCGGATAAAAGCACAGGGCTTACCGAGCCTACCGTAAGTCAAGACACCAGCCCCGGACATAACAAGTGCGGTCTCTCCTTTTCGTATTATGATACTGTCTCCAGCACCCGCAAGGGTAGCAAAACTATCAGCGGAGGCAGCCGTGCAGCTGAGAACAGCTGAGGCAAAAATAAGGGCGATTTTCTTTTTGAATATAGATGTAATGGATGAGTTCATGTTTTTATAGGGTGGATTCAGTAGACAGGCTATGCCTACCTCACCTCCCCCATCAAGTGACTGCTGAATCCTTCTTACTTGTTTGAAATCAATCAATCCTAACAGGAATACCATCCAAATATTCAGGACAAATACTACGTTGTCTGCCTAAAGCCCAGAAAGCCGTGGATTTTTCGTCCAGCAAGCCAACAAGCCATGCATTTCACCAGGCAAATTACATCTCTAACATACTAGCTATATTTCCAAAAAACCACCCTATTCGATAGTCATTGATATTCAGATTTAACTTAATTTATTTCCAATAATATCAAATTTACGGAAACAAAACCGCACTCTTCGATGAGCTCAATCTCTCTGTAGCGCATGCCGCAATGCCTTTTTAATATCAGATGATGATCCGATTTTTTTTGGCTTATCATATCCCAGCCAAATCACAGTTGAACTCTCTTTATTGACGGATATGCCCCATGCGTCATGTCGCGAGCCGGTCACCGTGGTGAGTGCCTGACCCTCTGGCGAGAGCATGGCCACAGCCTCGTTGGCGACATCTTTTCTAATCACTTGGGATGAAGAGGTATTTCTTTGGTAGAGAATTTTGCCTGATGTGTCAGTAATTTTGGAAATGATAAAAGTGGTTGGTTGGTTGCCATTTCCTGCCAGTGCCGTAGCTGCCAGCGCTAATTCGATCGGGCTTGCTGCCATGGTGCCACGATAGAGATCCTCAGTCTCGGCAAATGGGCCACTGAAACCTAGTCGCTTGCTAAGCCTTATCGTTTCTTCGATTCCTAATTGCCTACCAGTTTGCACTGGCTGCCCCGAAATCGCAAGTTGATTACGCTCAAGTGCCATGGCGGTTAGAAATGGAGTGAATGCAGGCCCTAGGTCGCGACGCACTAGGTAGGCTCGGTTGTACGGTGATGCACTATAGTCTCTACCTCCAGAGAGAGCCAAAATACCGCCTGTGGCGTGATGCAGGGAAACCATCGCCGCCTGTAGCTCCGATAGCTGACTTTGCTCAAGCGATGGTAGAGGCTCGGCAAGCTTCTGCTGCATTCTTTTCTGCAGCGCAGCATCAACAGTGGTATATATACGCAACCCTCCAGCTCGGATGTCGTGCTGATCAAGGATGATCTGCAAGTGAGAACGAAGGCTTTCGCGCAGATAGGAGCTGTCACGATTTCTCTCTTCCGGATCAATCAGTCTGATGGGCTCTTCTATCGCAGACGCTTTCTCCTCCTCTGTCAAAAACCCAGACACAACCATACGGCCTAACACTTCATCACGTTGGATTTTTGCTCCTTCGAGGTTTCGGAATGGAGAAAACAAATGAGGCCCACGTATGATCCCGACGAGAAGCGCACACTCGCCTGTATTAAGATCAGAAACGGATCTGCCGAAATAAGTCTGCGCAGCCTCTTCGACACCATGACATCCTGCGCCAAAGTAAATACGATTAAGATAATGTGTTAGGATCTCATCCTTCTCATAACGCGCCTCGATACGTAGCGTAATCGCCATTTCCAAAAATTTCCGGTGCAGTGACTTAGCGCGGAGATCATAGGTATTACGCGTCAGCTGCATCGTCAAAGTGGAGGCACCCTGCGTGAATGACATGTCGCGGATGTTCCTCAGGGTAGCCCTGGCGAGACCTTTGACATCGACACCATGGTGCTCAGGAAAACGCATGTCCTCACGGGCTCGCAGCGCCTGCACCATCACATCTGGTATCTCATCCCGCGTAATCAATCTACGCCGCTCACCATGAATCGCCGCAAACTCGATACCATGTCTATCCATGATAACGGAGCGCTCAGGCATCCTCGCCACATCGGCCAGTTCATACTTCAGAGCGAGGTAAAAGTAGAACAACACAATCGCAACAAGCAACGTGAACGAGACCAAGCCCCACTTTAAACACCAGCGGATAAAACCACGCAACCGAGGCGGTATCCAATCGGGAAACTTGGATGGCTTCTTGGATGGTTTCCAGGACACGGTCGTTATTGAGCTATATGTGTTAGACACTAAAATCCATGGGACTATTCCACTGGCACGGCACGCGGCGGGCGATCGGGATCAACTGGCACAGCACGTGGTGGTGGGCGACGATTGCTGCCGCCACGGCTAGGCGGCAGGGCTCTGAGCGGATGAATGGTGCAATAATCTCGCTCGCCCGGAAGCATGTCGGAGGGAACTTCAGCGGTGTAGGCAGTATGCTTCATCGCGCAGCCTTGGGTAGCACGTTTGGCCGACCAACGGCAGATAGATGCTGTGCGAAGCCGTAAGGGTTTAAAATTGGGCGTTGCGTAGCCAAGTCGATCAGCGGTCTTCATGACATCCACCCAAATCGGGGCAGCGAGAGTAGAGCCGTAGCCTCTGTTAATGATTTTTTTCGGAGTGTCCAAGCCCACCCAAACGGCGCATGTTAGAGTCCCAGTATAGCCCGCGAACCACGCGTCCTTGTAATTGTCTGTCGTACCTGTTTTCCCTGCGCAGGGTGATTTGTAGCCTAGTGAGCGTACCTTTTTTCCAGTACCGCGATCAACCACTTGCTTCAATGTGTTAGAAACGCACCAAGTTGCACCCGGCTGAGCCACTTCCGCCATCAGTTTACCAGAGCTTCCCTTAGCGGGATAGACGCGCTCATTTTGTGCATTACGAATTTCCTGAATAATGTAAGGACGATACCAATCACCATTGTTAGGAAAGACGGTGTAAGCGCTTGCAACCTGCCATGGTGTCGCCTCCCAAGACCCGAGGTAGGAGGAGGGGTTCTTGGGCATGCCTTGAATGAAGCCAACATCAAAAGCAGTCTCACTGACCGCATCAAGCCCAGCGTAATTCCCCACCCGAACCGACGAGGTATTACGAGACCTAACTAGTGCATCCTCCGCGGTAATGTAGCTTCCGTATTTTCCGTCGGAATTCGATGGCGACCATGATCGAGGGGCTCCCCTGATCTCTCCGGGTCGGACACGGCCATCAGGCACCCATGTTTTTGGCATCATACCACGGTTGAATGCGGTCAGGTAGACAAAGGGTTTGAATACAGACCCGATCTGCCGCTCAGCCTGAATAGCGCGATTGTATTTAGATTCATCGGCGTTTCGGCCACCCACCACGGAGATCACTGCGCCAGATCGATTCTCAATGACGACACAGGCACCTTGGAGATATTTTGGCTCACCAGCACGCCCACTCGGGCGAGCCTGCCACTGCTTGCGTGTCTGATGCTGATAGCCCGGTGTCTTTTCCACACGCAGTAAATTGCGTTCCATCGACAGCTCTGCTGAGCGCTGGATAGTGTGGTCGATTGTGGTAATAACCGTGAGTCCACCATCCTGAATATTTTGCTCTTCGAGAATCCGATCGAGCTCACGCCTGACGGCATCCATCACATAAGTGTCCTGAACCACACGGCGGTGCTTCGGGCGTACCTTTAGCGATTCCTTTTTAGCAGCCTCCGCCTGCTCCTGGGTGATATGCTCATACTTCACCATGCGGCCTAGCGTGACATCTCGTTCACGGGTGGCAGCCTCAATGTCCTTAAATGGAGAAAATGCATTCGGCCCACGGATGATACCCGCGAGCATGGCGGCTTCAGATAATGTGATCCTACTGGCAGGTTTCTCGAAATACGTGCGCGAGGCTGACTCGACACCCCGAATGGAATGCCCCCAGAAAATGCGGTTCATGTAGTGTTCCAGAATCGCTGGCTTGTCATACTTTCGCTCAATGCGCCATGCGAGCGCCATTTCTAACAGCTTTTGATCAATCAGTGCAATGTTGGATTTTTTCTTTCCTGTGTCGGGTGGAAACCATGTGTTCTCAGCGAGCTGGATACTTATTGTGGAGCCGCCCTGCGCGAAGCGGCGGCGTTTGATATTCTCGACCGTGGCTCGGACCACACCCTTGATATCGATTCCAAAGTGATCGTAAAATCGTGCATCCTCCCGCGAAATCAGTGCGTTTTTGAAGTCATTCGCTACATGATCGTATCCAACCAAGTAGCGATTATCTCCATGGAGTCTTCCCAGCTCTGTCCTACCGTCACGCGCATACACAAGAGTGCGGGCAGGCATTTCAGAGACTTTATCGAGGCTGTATTGGGTGGATCGAAGATAGTAGATTGCAGCGACCAGCATCATACACAAGAGCATTGCCAGGCCAGCACTTCCAGCCGCTCTTGCGGGCCACTTGATCACCGGATGCCAGTTTCGGGTGAAATGGTTTAGTAGTAGGAACGGCCAAAAAACGAGTTTGAAAAGTAACCCGTGCTTTTTCGTTGTAGATTTTTTACGGCGATTGCCTTGCTTGCGTGCAGTCTTCCGTGCCTTTTTCCTGACAGATTTGCGGGCAGGCCTAGGCGACGACTTACGCGAGCCGCTACCTGATCTGGAACTTGATTTTCTGCCTGCCATTACTCTTTTATTTAAAAATATGCTGCGGAATAATGTCTCGCTGCAGTCGTGAGACGGTAATCTATTCCATTGGATTCGACCAGCCTTGCTGTAAAATAATTGGAACAATCCAAAAACGGTGCAACGCTATGCTAGTAATTAGTGTTTAACATAACAGTTCTAAAAAATCATGACCCAACACATTTTTCTCACCGCTCTGTCAGCTAGCTTCATCGCGTTAGGTGCTCAAATCGCTAGCTGTGCGCCTGACATAAAAACTCTGGAAGACCTCAAGGCCATTCAGGAAAAAGCCACACAGACGGTCAAGAAAGTTCTACCCGCGACGGTGTCTCTATTTTCCGCAAAAAACGGAGCGTCTGGTAGTGGTGTCATCGTCAACAAAGACGGGCTCATACTCACTGCTGGCCATGTGGTGCGAGGTGCTGACGAGGTCACGGTGGTGTTCCCCAATGGAAAACAAGCCCGCGGTAAGGTGCTCGGAGCTAACTACACACGCGACTCAGCGATGGTTCAGATCATCGACAAAGGACCTTGGCCGAGTGTTGAACTTGGGCACTCGAAAAACCTCAAACCCGGCGATCTCGTTATAGCGCTTGGCCATGCCGGTGGATATGATCCGGTAAGAACACCACCGGTAAGATTCGGCAGAATCATTGCGCGTAGCATCAACAAATTTATTTCAAGCGATTGCACACTGATCGGGGGGGATTCCGGCGGACCACTTTTCGACATGGATGGCAAGGTGATCGGCATTCACTCATCCATTGGTGAATCATTAGCCTCTAACAATCACGCAGGACTAGAAGGATTTCGTGAAGACTGGGACAGACTTAAAAAGGGAGAAACATGGGGGCGTCTTGGCGGCAGTGCTTTAGATGATCCTAATGCTCCCGTGCTTGGCGTGATGACAGAGGCATTTTCCAGAGGTGGCGTGGCAGTTAGCCACGTGTTCGAGGGTGGACCAGCCGATAAAGCAGGTATCCGCCAAGGAGATATTATCCGCAGTATCAACGGACGACGCACCATGGATCTTCGACGACTTCACGCTGCTCTTACAAAATTCAAACCAGGAAATATTGTCAGCGTGCGCATCACGCGTGGCGACAATGTTATAACCCGCAAGGTGAAACTTGGCCGCCGTGGCGACGTGCTCAAGTAAGCAAATTTTTCCAGATTTTAGACCCAACTAATCATCGTATCAACCATGACCAAATCAAAAATTATTAGCATCTCATTGCTTATCCTGTCACCACTAGCAGCCTTAGGCCAAAATGGTGTTAGAATGCCAGATCCTTTTGATCAACTGACCAGACAGGAGAAGAGAACCCTACAGTCCCAAGCATCCAGCATGTTTAATGCGTTGGAGCCAGCCGTAAAGAACACCTCCAAGCATACGGTTTCAATCTACACACTAGGCAGACGCATCGCATTTGGAACTGCTGTTCGCACTAAAGATGCGAAAACGGCTGTGCTAACAAAATGGAGTGAGGTTTCTCAAACACGCGGCCCAATCAACATTGTGACAGCTGACGGCAAGACACATGCGGCGATCGTTGCTGGCGTGTATCCCGAACACGACCTTGCCTTGGTAAACACCAAGGCATCACTCGACCCGCTCGATCTAACAAATTCCGCAACTCCTGAACTTGGAAGTTTCCTAGCACTCTCTCGGCCAGATGGTAAAGTCGAGGGCATAGGAGTTGTCAGCGTTCAAGCCCGCAGCCTACGTGAAAAGGACAAAGCGTATCTCGGTGTAATGATGGACTTTAGCCAAGCCGGAAAAGACGGCGTGCCACTCCAGCGTGTGATGCCTGACTCAGCTGCCATGAAAGCAGGGCTACGTAACGGAGATGTGATCTTTTCTGTAGATCAAAATCAAATCACTGGCGCAATGGAAATGCGAAACATCCTCCAGCGCCTTGAACCAGGATCGGAAATCACCGTCCGCTATCGCCGTGGTAAAAACGAGAACAACGCCACCGTGCAGCTAGGCTCACGCGCCGACAATGCTGATATCCGCCGCGTTCCTCCCGAGCGCATGAACAGAATGCAAAGCATGGGCACCAAGCCAAGCCGAGTACGCTCTGATTTCCCCAGCGTGATTCAATCTGACATGGCCGTGGACAGCAATGATATGGGAGCTCCAGTCGTAGATCTAAATGGTAAGCTGGTAGGAATTGCCATCGCGCGAGGCAGCCGAATCAAAACCTTCATGATACCCGCCGATACTCTCGTGAAGGTTCTCGCATTTGATGCAACACCTGTAGAACAGGCAATGGCAATGAAAGCAAAGCCCAGTAGTCGCCCAAACGGCATGGCAAATCGTGGACTTCGCCCCACTGAAAAAGATGATGACCCTGCGGCCAGGGTGCGCCGACTTCTGGGTGAAATTGAAAAAAACAACCGCCAGAACGAGGGCATCATGCGTGAGGTAGAGGAACACCTGAGAGCTCTTGAGGAAGCTGAAAAAAGACGGTAACTGATATTTCAGCCTAATTATTTAATTTTTTAAAATTCTATCATTGCCTTTAAAGGAAACTAAGGCATTGTCCCTGCGTTATGGCAAATGCAACTAACGTTCTCGCAAATGGAATCGAAATCACCGGTTCCATCAAGTTTAGCAATGACATGGTCATTGACGGCAAAGTCGATGGTGAGATTACCTCTGATAAAGGCAAAGTCACCATTGGTGAGAATGCTTTCGTCAAGGGTGATGTGAAAGCTGGCGAGGTTAAGCTCTTCGGTAAAGTCCAAGGCACTATCACTTCAGAGCGCTGCGAACTAAAAACCAAGTCCAAGCTTGATGGTGACATCAAAACCAAAATGCTTTCCATGGAAGAAGGTGCAGTGCTCTCTGGTCGCACCGACATTGGTAGCTAAGCAAACGTCATCACCAACATTTTTAAACGAAGCCGATGTCTCAGGACATCGGCTTTTCTATTGGGCGAGCGCCGAAACTATTCGGCATCACTTAATTCCTCGGCGATCTCAAACCACTCCTCACCCAGTCCCGCCTGCCCTTCAGGCTGGGATTTTCCTGCACGATCATACCAGTAACCTGCATTGCCAAGATCTCCTTCTACTCGGTGAAGGTGCGCGTGAATCCATGAGCCAGCGGGATCTTCTACATCCTCACATAGATCGTGAGCCTCATGCCATCTACCTGCCCGCGCGAGCCACAGTGCCTTGAGCGCGAGACTGATACCACCGGGCGGTGTGCCACCACTAGTTGCCGATTCAGCGAGTTGTTTTGCATTCATACTTCAGTGCTACATCCTCAGCTTGATTGAGGCAAGATGGATTTCTGAAAACATCAATTATCCCTCAAGCAGATCAAGCATTTCACCCTCGCTCAGACCTGTCATCATTGGGCGGGCGTCATCATCAGCCTCGCCCATCGCGGCGGTGGTCATCGACTTTTTCTTTTCCTGAAGCCGCAGTATCTTTTCCTCCACTGTGCCTCGTGTGATAAATTTGTAGATTGTTGCTGGTCGGGTCTGCCCGATCCGGTGAATACGGTCAGCGGCCTGTGCCTCCACGGCTGGGTTCCACCACGGGTCGAAAAGTACCACCGTATCGGCAGCAGTCAGTGTTAGTCCGTAGCCACCGGCTTTTAAGCTGATGAGAAAAACAGGTGGGCCATCTGGCTTCTGAAAACCTTCGACCTCGGCAGAACGATCACGGGTGGCACCATCAAGATAGGAATATTTGATGCCTTCATTTTCAAGCCCATTGCGGATCAGCGACAGCATCGAGGTGAATTGACTAAACACCAGCACTCTGTGACCACCGCGTGTTGCCTCTCCTAACAGCTCCATCAACCTCACCATTTTAGCCGACACATCTGCGAGAGGCTTCTTAGCCAGTTGTTCATCGAGAAGTCTGAGATCACAGCAGCTCTGCCGCAGCCTCAGCAACACGGTGAGCATCTGCATTCTTGCCCCTTCATTTCCAGACTGTTTTCGCAAGGCGTCTACCTTTTCAGCGCCGTGACGGAGAATCGATTGATAGTGATCCGCCTGCATCGGCGAGGGATCACACCAGACGACGCTTTCAATTTTTGGTGGTAAATCTTTTGCCACGAGAGACTTGGTGCGCCGCAGCATGAAGGGAGCAGTGCGCCAGCGGAGGCGCTGCATCGCCGCACGGGTCGATTGATCCGGAACCTCAGCCGCGCATGGCAATTCGTATCTCCGGCGAAAATCCTCCCGGCCTCCGAGGTATCCCGGCATGAGGAATTGGAAAATCGACCACAGATCGCGGACACTATTCTCAACTGGGGTGCCCGTGATGGCGATCCTTGCGGCGGCCTGCACTTTGCGTGCCGCTTTCGCAGCCAGAGTGTCAGGATTTCGTATGGCACTTGCCTCATCGAGCACCAGTGCACTCAGCGGGAGCTTACGGTAGACATCGGTATCACGATCTAACAACGCGTAACTGGTCACGATAATATCTGCGGCGTGAAGCACCTCAAAGTAGTCTTTCCTTTTACTCCCATGCATCACCAGAACATTCAATCCCGGCACGAATTTCTCAGCCTCGGCGCGCCAGTTCCCGAGCAACGTCGCCGGGCAAACAACCAGTGTGGGTTCGGGATGCTGCTTTTTCCAAAGTGCGATGAATGCCAAAGTCTGCAGCGTTTTCCCCAGACCCATGTCATCGGCAAGCAGCGCCCCTCCCGACCCAGAGGCACGGCGATAGAGCCACTCAACACCTTCCTGCTGATAGGGCCGGAGAATATCACCCAAATCGCTGGGTAGTGTAGGAACCTCGGCTTGGTCAGCCTCTCTTTCCGAGTCAGAATAATGACTACGCAGCTGTTCTACATAAGCAGTCTGGCCCTTGGGGAAAAAATAGGCTCCACCGTCTTGGCGCGGATCGGTATCCAGTAGGAAGCCATCCATCACCTCAGCATCGAATTGGGAAATGACAGCCTTGCCACCGCGCGGCAGCTTCATGGTGCGATTACCCGAAGCAAGAAGCCTACGCACGGATTCACGGTCGAGAGTTTCGCCACCACACTGCCATGAGACATCATACGCCAGCCAGTCAGCTCCACTCCCCTGCCCGCCTCCACTGCTCTCGATCTTCGGCTCAATTCTCCCGAGGCCGGACTCGACATGCACCAGCTTATCATCCGTCTCAACGAACCACTTTTCCCGAAGGTCAGGAAGCGAGGCTGTTAGGAAATCAACCGTTTCATCCTCGCCTCGGAGAAACAGCATGCCCGTTGCGTCGAGTTGCTGGAAACCATCACGCATCAATCGAGCCATCGCCGTGCTCTCCGACTCCGGATTGCGCAATAGCCAAGCGCCATCTGCTGCAGAAAATAGCGGGAAATCTGATGCCGATGAATGAACTTGCCCAAGAGGCACCCTAACATCCTCTGGATAGAGAGCCGTCAGCTGTGCCTGCAATGCCCGCGTTGAGCCAGCGATTCTCAGCTCGATATCCGGCTCAGCCTCATGGATCACAAGGCCACCAAGATCATCGGGAAGATCGTAGCTCTGATCCAACTCATTCACCACTTTGATGAACGACGC
>JBGCEU010000168.1:0-11556 GCA_045106535.1 Akkermansiaceae bacterium
AATCATTTTGGTCGCCAAATGCTGGTGTGGCAATGGAAAAATAGACTTTTTCGCACTTCTTCCAATCTTCTGATCCAAGCTTGTATCGATCAGGAAGCATGAAAAATAACCTGTTTTGCTAGGGTGACTATTTTTTTCGAAGTAATAGCGAGTAGAGCACTGGGCAAAGAACTAGTGTAAGGACGGTGGCAAAACCTAGGCCAAACATCATTGCGTATGCCATAGAGTTCCACATATCGCCCCCACTTATTGCCAGTGGAAATAAGCCAATAATCGTTGTTACAGTGGTCATTAGGATGGGTCTTAGTCGCGATTTGGCAGCCTCAATAATGGCCTGTAGAACATCAAGACCCGCATTTACCTGACTATCTGTTTCATCAATCGTTATCTCTTAATCGAAAAAAAAGAAATTAAGTTTGTTTTAGCTCAAAAAATAGCCCTCGAGCACGGTGGCTAGAGGGCTAGTGGGGCGATTGGTTAGGGAATCTATTTTACTCGTCGCTGGAGCCTTGGTTCTCACGAATCTTGCGCTCCACGTGGCGTTTCGCTTGTTCGGCTTTATCGATTACCTTATCGTCATCGTCTTCGATGAAATATTCTAGTACAGGGATTGCCCACTCGTATTTTTGATTCGCCATTCCGTGAATGATCTGCAGTTTTTCCTTCTGGCTTTTTGCGGAACCAGCAAATGATTTCCACATATCGCCTAAGTCTTCCGGATCGCGTTCGCGATCACTGCGTAGGAAAGAATACGTGGCGTCGAACGCCTTGCGGCGTAACCCTTGATTCTCAGTTTCTTCAATGAATTCGATGAGAGTGTCGAATTGGCTGTCATCAGCCCAGTTGCCCAGCGCAGCGAGTGCAGCATTTTTGGTGGCATTATCATCAGATTTGAGTGCGTCACCCACCGTTTTGGCTGCTTTTTCTCCACCCGTTGTGCCCAAGAGACGTAGCATGGAAAATTTTGCGGAGTCATTGAGAGCGGTGGTGTATGCGCCGTGAATCGGATCGACAAATGAGTCTTTGGATTTCGATTGTGCAATCAGATCTCCTGCGGCTCTCTCAGCAGCACCACGAATAGTAGCGGAATCGGTATCATTCATCAGGCTGAGAAAATCATCGATATAATCGTCTGCTGGTTCTCCGATAGCAGAGGTTCTTGCTGCCTCAATTGCAGCAGCTGCGGAGTCAGATTCTTCGGTCGATTTGGCAAATTCTAGCAGCGGTGCAACGTTTGCTATCGATTTGCGGCGTGTCATCACTGCTTTGAATATTTCAGTGCGGATGCTAGGACGCGTTTTTGTCTTAGTAACATGATCTAGAATGATGCTGTTCACATCGTATCCACCCTTAGCCTTGGCGTAGGCGAGGGTTTTGAGCAGCAATGCACGATTGTCGGTTTCTTTGGCGCTGGTTGTGCGATTTAGCACTCCCTTAAGTTGATCTTCATCAAGTTCGATACCATCTTGAAGTTTGCCATCGTCGTTAAGAACTTTTGCCTCCGCGAGAACCTTGTTGACCATCGTCGTCTCTCCGCGATCACCCATGATAGAAGTGCCCACGATTGCGGCCACAACAACTACAAGAATAAGCATTCCGATAATAGCCCACTTGGCACCGGCAGGCATTCCTTTTTTGGCACTTGCAATGGCTGGAGCGCCCGGAGCACCGGCTTGTCCGCTCGGCATAGCTACCGTGCCAGGTGCAGGGACAGCAGCGGTGGTTGGTTGAGTTGCTGGGGTTGGCTGTGCCCCGGCTGTTAGGCTGACTTGCGGAGTGGTTGGCGCTGGCGCTGCTGCAGGGGTCGGTATAACAGCAGGCGCCGGTGTTGGTGTGACAGGTTGTGCCACGGGGGCAGCGGGGGCAGCGGGGGCAATAGGCGTTACCGGTTGTGGTGCTTGCACTGGAGTGACCGCTGGAGCGGGTGCCGGCTGAGCAACTGGGGCTGGTGCAGTTGGAGTGACTGGTGCCGCAGGGACAACTGGGGCAGGGGGCTCCTCTGCCGGGGGAGGCGTGATCTGCTCTGGCACTTGAGAGACTTTTTGCGCTTCAGTATGTGGGTTAGGCGCGTCATCGGGGGGAGTGATTGGCTGTGGAGCAGTGGCAGGTTTAGGTATATCCGCAGGCTGAAGGGAAATAGGTTCAGGCGCCACAGGGGCAGTTGGCTGAACAGGAGCTGGGGCGGCAGGCTGAGCAGGTGCAGCGGGCTGAGCAGGTGCTGGAGCTTGCTCGGCTGGAGCTTCGCCATCGGTTGCTTCAGAGCCGGGAAAAATAAACTTAGGTGTTCCAGACTGTGCGTCGGAGGAGTTTGGAGGATCAGGTACAGGTGCGGTCATCGTAACGGGTTGGGTTGATTGTTTGTCGAGAATAAGAAAGCGCTCAAGTGATTCGCGGGCATCCTTGGGGCGGTCTTCCATGTAGCGCTCAATATGCCACATAATCCATTCGGCTCCCCATGGAGGGATATCGGGGCGAACTTCACTGAGCGGTGGCACGTTATGCTGTAAGTGGCTGGCCATTACCTCAGCAGCAGTGTCACCAGTGAATGGGTACTGTCCGGTAAGCGCGTAGTAATAAAGGCACCCCATGGCATACATGTCCGTCCGCTTGTCCAGAGGAGTGCGTTCGAATTGCTCTGGAGCCATGAAAAAGATTGAGCCAAACACCGCGTCGCCATGGTCAATCGTTTGAAGCGACGGAGCGGAAGAAAATTTAGCGAGACCAAAGTCCACGATCTTCACCTGAAACTTTCCAGACGGAAGCCAGCAAACCATTACGTTACTCGGCTTTAAGTCGCGGTGGACGAGGTCAAGATCCTGCGCCGCGATCAGTGCTTCCTGCGTCTGAAGTGCTACCTCACGCAGATCGTCCCAGGTCAGCGTGGCTCGCTCTACCATTTCATCGAGTGTGCGACCGTGGATCAGCTCCATCACGACGTAGGGGCCATCGGCATCGATGCCGGCGTCATAGACGGTCACGATGTGTGGATGCTGGACAGATGATAGCGCTGTGGCTTCTTTCAAGAGGTGTTTAGTAGCCTCGTCCTGATCCTCGTAGCCACCCTCGGCAAGAACGCGCTTGATAGCGACTTCTCGGTTAAGCTGAGTGTCGAATGCCTGGTAAACGGCACCAACTCCCCCTTGACCAATCTTACCTTTAATTTCGTAGCGCTCTTGGCTCATAGATTTAGGAAAAATCCCGTGGGCTAGTTTCTGCAAAATGGCTCTCGGTGCAATGACGAATTTCACTCAATTCGACAGAAATATGACTATTCACTCATGTGACATACACCCTTATCTTTCGGTTGCGTGATTCCGGCTGCTGGGGGATAATCGCACCAATGAGTGACAAGAAAGATAAAGATATGCCAGATTCCGATGATCTACAGAAAATGATCAAGGACATGTTTGGCAAAATGGGGGCTGGTGTGACCATGCCATTTCCCGGATTTTCTAATGATGACGACGCCTCAGAGCCTGAGGATACCGACTTCGATGATTTGGATATGAAGGATGCGGATTCGGTTTTTGATTTCAACTACAAGCCGCGCGATATCAAGGGGCACCTCGACCGTTTTGTGATCCGTCAGGATGAAGCGAAGAAGGCGCTTTCGATTGCGGTATGTGATCACTATAACCACGCCAAATACATGCGTGGCCTGGAGCAAGAGCATGGGAAAATCCCTGATAATATCGAGTATCAAAAGCAAAACGTCATCGTGGTGGGTCCTACGGGAGTTGGGAAAACTTACCTCATCAAGCACATCGCCGAGATGATTGGGGTGCCGTTTGTCAAAGCCGACGCTACCAAGTTCTCGGAAACAGGCTACGTTGGCGGCGATGTCGATGATCTTGTTAGGGAGCTGGTGCAGAAAGCGGATGGTGATATTGAACTCGCTGAGTATGGCATCATCTATATCGATGAGGTGGACAAGCTGGCAAGCAGCAGCGGTAGTATGGGGCGCGACGTTTCTGGTCGGGGCGTGCAGACCACGCTGCTCAAGCTCATGGAGGAAACGGAAGTCGCCGCGCGTAATCCCAACGATATGAAAAGCCAGATGATGGCAATGATGGACATGCAGAGTGGTCGAGGTGGAGGAAAAGACACCATCAACACACGCCACATCTTATTCATCGTCAGTGGTGCGTTTTCTGGATTAGAAAAAGTCATCAAGAAACGCTTGCGTAGCGGGCAGATCGGATTCGGTGCGGATGTTACTGAAAACCCCGAGGATGCCGAGCTGTTTAAGGAGATCAACACCCAGGACTTTATTGACTTCGGGTTTGAAGCCGAGTTCATCGGGCGACTACCTGTTAGGGTGGTTTGCGAGAAGCTGGAAGCTAAGGATTTTGTCAATATCATGAAAAATTCCGAGGGTAGCTTGCTACGCCAATACGAGCGTGAATTCGCGGCGTATGGAATCCAGGCGAAGTTTGAGGATTCCGCAATCGAGCGCATTGCAGAGCGTGCTGAGTCTGAAAATACAGGCGCGCGTGCCCTGATGACGGTCTGTGAAGGTCTGCTGAGAGACTTTAAGTTCGAGCTTCCCGGCACTGCTGTTAGTGAGTTGGCAATAGACTCGGATCTCATCGATAAACGTGAAAGCGTTCTGAAAAAATACCGCGAGCTTGGTAAGCGCGTCGATGTTGCCAAGGCACGTGAGGAAGCAGATCTCTACGCCCGTGAGTTTCATGAGAAGCACGGTATCCGTGTGACATTTACTGACGAAGCCGTCAGCTTGTTAGGAGAGCAGGCGGCTGACAAGGCACGTAGCGTTCTCCAGCTCTGCCAGCAGCGCTTTAAGGATTTCCAGTTTGGGCTCAAGCTTATCGAGAAGAATACTGGGGTAGGGGAATTTGACCTTGGAAAAGAAGCCGTGCTTGATGCAGACAAGTTCTTGAGTGAGCGCGTGGTTCAGTCTTATAATACCAGCGCAGACAACGTGCAGGCTGATTCCGAGGAAGAATAAACCGAGTGATCGCGCCTGGCGTGTGGATGTACACACCTCATGAGATCCCAGAACCAGCAACACGCTGCTCATATTCCAGATGGGCGAGTGGACGTGCCCGGCTTGCTATACGGTAGCGTAGGCTTGGCCCTATCGTTTGCCCTGCACTGGGTTGGCTTATTCAAGCGTGCCGATGCCTGGTTGTTTGACTTGCTGCACAAGCCCTTGTTTCAGGAAGGTGTGCCCGATTTGCCGTCAGCATCTCTCTTGCTCGTTTGCTCTGCGGTGTTCTGTTATGGTGTGGCGTTTGCAGTGCTCGATTCTCCTGAATTGTGGCGTAGGGTAGTGTTAGGGATCACAGCGATCGTGCTAACACTTGCCATGATTCCCGCGTTCGCGGTCTGGAATGTTTACTTTTCTCCCTTTGTGCAGCTGGTCGGTGTTTTCTGGAGTTGGTTCTGTGTAGTCATCTACACCCAGCACCACCAGATGCCGTGTGATCAAGTGCACATTGATATTCAAATTACGGCCCCTGAGCCAGAGCTGCTTCAGCCTATTGAGCAGCCTATTGCTGAGCCTATGGGGGTTGATCACCCGCACGAAATTATTGAGCTGCCGGAGCCACCGGAGGAAAAGTATAAGCCAAAATCTGAGCATGTTGAAAAAAACAACGCGAATGTCAGTAAAGACTCAGTTGTCTCCAAAAAAACGGCTAAAAAATCAGCCAAGTCCGTGAAGCGGAAGCGGAATAGGAGTAGCAAAAAACAAAAACGTAGATAGCCCATGCCCAGAGCTGATTATCCAGAGCCGGTTGTTAACCTGATTTCCGAGCTTAAGCACCTGCCCGGTATCGGTCCGCGCAGTGCAGAGCGTATCGCCGTCTGGTTACTACAGAACCCAAAGGCTCAACCTGCCATATTAGCCGGGTCATTGTTAGAAGCCGAAAAAACTGTCACATCTTGCCCTGTCTGTGGATTTTTCGCAACTGCTCATGGCTGCACCGTATGTGACGATTCCTCACGCGACGTTACCCAGCTCTGCGTCGTTGAGCAGGCCACCGATGTCCTTCCGCTTGAGCGCTCCGGTGCTTTCAAGGGTTATTACCACTGCCTTGGAGGCAAGCTGTCTCCGCTGGATAATGTGACACCCGAGGATCTGAGTATTTCCCAGCTCTTGCGTAGATTGGAGAATGCCGATCAGGAAATAGAAATCATCTTAGCGCTCGGAGCCGACGTCGAAGGCGAGGCGACCGCTAACTACATCGCAGAAGTGCTTACGCCAAAAAATTTCCGCATCACCCGCATCGCTCAAGGTCTCCCCGCCGGCGGCGGACTTGATCATGCAGATGAACTCACCATCACCCGCGCATTGCAGGGCCGACGTTAGGTTTAATCCTTGCTAGCCTTGGGATCCAGTGCGTCGCGGAGGCCGTCGCCGAGGAAGTTCAGAGCGAATAGCGTGAGTGAGAAAACGATGCTCGGCACAATGAGTAGTCTGGCATTCGTCTCCATGTATCGGGAGCCTTCTTGTAGGAGGATTCCCCATGAGCTGTTAGGCGATTCCACACCGAGCCCTAGGTAGGAAAGGGTGGCTTCGGTGAGTATGAAGCCGGGCACGGTGAGAGTGGTGTAAACGATGATCGGTCCGATCATGTTAGGCAAAATGTGGCGGGTCAGTATAGTTGACTTCTTAAGCCCCAAGGAGATTGCCGCTTCGACAAAGTCTTGTTTCTTAATATTGATGACTTGAGCGCGTGCCATCCGTGCCATGGTAAGCCAGCCGAGTGCGCCGATGGCGATGAAGAGTGGAATTAGGTTCGCGTATTTTTTCACGAACACGCTATTCCAGCCCCAGTCATCAATCATGACCTCTGAGGCCTCTTTCATATGCTCCGAGATAAGAAGCGAAAACAGAATGATGATAACAAGAAAAGGAAGGCCGTAGAGGATATCGACGATGCGCATCATGATGGCGTCCGTTTTCCCGCCCGCGTATCCGGCGATTGAGCCGTATGCCACGCCTACGATCACTGAGATCGTAGTAGCGACTAGTCCGACGAGTAGCGATATTTGCCCGCCATGCAGCAGTCGTGAAAAGAGATCTCGGCCAGCTTGGTCGGTGCCGAGCAAGTGCTCTCCGCCGGGTGCTGTGAAAGTGTTGTTCAGGTTTTGGTAATTCGGATCCTTGAACCAGTATTCAGTGGCGCGCAACGCGTCATCATCCGGGGCTAAGGCATTGCCTATCAATGGGAGCAGAAAGCAGAGTAGGAAAATAAGAATCAGTATACCCATGCTGAGCACCGCCATGTGGTTCTTTTTCAGACGTAGCCAAGCATCAGACCAGAGAGACTGACCTTTGATGATGTCTTTCGCTGCTTTGTTTTCAGAAGTCATGATAAGAAAAGTGAATGTGTAATATCGCTATCCAGCATCCCGGAGGCGAGGGTTGAGCAGAACGAGGGCGATGTCGGCGGCAAGGTTTGCGAGCACGATCAGTGTGCCAAAAAGCAGGACAACGCCCTGTAGCAAGAAGTAGTCTCGATCCTTAGTAGCCGTAACAAAGTGCTGACCCATACCAGGGATCTGGAAAATAGTTTCCACGACAAACGAACCAGTCATAAGCATCGCGAACGCTGGGCCGACGTAGGCGATAGCGGGAATGATCCCTCCTCTGATCGCGTGTTTGATAATAATACTGAGCTGGCTGGCCCCTTTGGCTTTTGCCGTGCGAATATAGTCCTGATTAATCACCTCCAGCATGCCACCACGCGTGATGCGGGCGAGGTAGGCACCTGTGGCAGCGCCAAGAGTAATGGAGGGTAGTATCCAGTCGAACGGGTCTCCCCAGCCGGCGACCTTGAGGAAAGGGATATTCATCGCCAAGTAGCCCGCTAATAGAGGTCCGATCACAAACGAGGGTATACTTATACCAACCATCGCCACGACCATCGTGCCGTAGTCGATGATCGAGTTCTTTTTCAATGCAGCGATGATACCCGCAGGAATTCCGATCAGAATAGCCACAATCATGCTGCTGATACCCAAGACGAGCGATGCAGGAAACGAGTGCTTGATGATCTTACTGACTTTCTGCTCGCGTGTGGGAGACGTGCCCATGTCTCCTTGGGCGAGTTTTGCCAGGTAAGCACCGAATTGAATGTATGTAGGTCGGTCTAACAAGAAATCTTTTCGGTTTTTCTCAATGATGTGCGGGGCGTGCGATTTTTCTCCTGTGAAGGGATCACCCGGCATGAGGCGGATAAGCACGAAGGTGATCGCTAACAGAGCGAAGACGACGACGATGCCTTGGAGGAGTCGACTAATGATAGTGCGTAGCATGGCGAAAAAGTAGATGTTTGAACGGAATCAGTTCTGGAGGTCGATAAATTTGTAGGGCTGGTTCCTGAGTGGCAGCGGGTGCCAGTTTTTCACTGAGTCATGAAGAAGGTAAACGCTGGTGTGCCAGTAGATTGGAATGATTGGAGCGTCATTGAGCAGAGTTGTTTCTGCTTCACGCAGTAGTTTGACACGCTCCTCTGGACTGGTGGCTAGCTCAGCTTTACCCAGAGTGGAATCGTATTCTGGCCGGGTCCATCCAGTGCGGTTATTACCGTCACCTTTTTTCCACATATCGAGGAAGGTAGTAGGATCAGGATAGTCGCCGATCCAGCCGCCCGTACACATCTCGTATTCGAGCTTGGACATCTTGGTCTGATACGTTTTCCATTCACGCTGCTCAATGCTTACTTCGACTGGCAGGATCTTCTGCCACATGTCTTGGAATGCCTCAGCGTATGTCTTGGCACCATCCCGGTCCGTTGTGAGTAGGGTTAGCTTGAGTTTTTTACTGTCCGAGTATCCTGCGTCCTTCATCAGGGCGATTGCTTGATCTGAGTTGTGTTTGACGATGCCAACTGTCTCGTAGCTTCCCATGGAAGGAACCATGCCCTGTGCGGGTTGCTCGCCACCTTTGGTGACTTTATCGATGATGAGCTGCCTGTCGATCGCTAGAGAAAGTGCGCGCCTTACGCGAACATCCTTGAATTTTTCTAACGTCATGTTGAACCGCATGAAGTCGCATCCGAGATACACCTCCTGCCGTAACTCTTCTGGGTAGCGCTCGCGGCAATACTCGATCATCTCCGGAGCTAGTCGCTCAGTGACGTGCATCTGGTCGTTGAAAAACATACGAGCCTCGGTGTATTTGTTAGAAATAGGTAGGTAACGGATGCCGTTGAGCTTCACCACATCGGCATCCCAGTAGTGAGGGTTGCGCACGACTTCGATCCTGTCGTTGAACTTCCATATCTCGAGTTTGAACGGGCCGTTGGAGACCATGTTCTCCGGTGCCGTCCAGTCGGTATGGCGTTCGGTCATTTCGCCCATGGCAAGCACCGCGTGTTTCGGCACGGGATACCAGGTGTAGTGCTTAGTCAGATCGGGAAGAAAGGGGATCGGCGCGCGCAGATAGATTTTGAGAGTGTGATCATCGACGGCTTTCACACCCACTTCGGAAAAGTCCTTTAGCTCGCCCTTGTTGAATTTTTCCGCGTTCTTAATGTAGTAGAGCATGGATGAGTATTTCGCAGCAAAGTCCGGGCTGAGGATACGCTCGTAGGCAAATAGGAAGTCGGCTGTTGTTACAGGCATACCATCCGACCACTTACCTTCTTTTTGTAAATTAAAGGTCCACTCGGTGAAGTCCTGATTGGGCTCCCACGATGCGGCCGCGCCGGGGACTGATCCGCTGCTGTCTGACGGGTGCTGCACGCACAGCCCCTCAAACAGCGAGGTAATGATATTGCTCTCAATCACTCCGGTGACAATCTGGGGGTCGAGACCCGCAGGCTCATTCGAGTTCCCCACAATGAGAATTTTTTTCTCCGTGTACTTGTCGATCGGGGATTCCCTGTTGCACGAAGACAGGAAAGTCATCAACAAAACTGTGGTTAGAATGTAGGCGAGACGCATGACGCACTGAAACTGGCTATTTCGCAGAGAATGTGGAGCATTTTTTCGCATAGATTGCCGAAAATATGAAAAGCCAAAGAGGGGCTTGCGTCGTTACCATCTGTGTCTTACAAATCCTATGGCTCTCCGCAGTGCTGGAGGGTTATTTCTTTTTTACATGAAAGCGTATTTTATCAGACGATTTCTGCTTGTTCCGATCACATTGCTCGGGGTGACACTGATCGTCTTCACGCTCACCCGATTCATGCCGGGTAGTCCGATCGAGCGAGCCATGCAGCGGGCGACTCAGAGTGATGAAAATAGCAACTCGGCTGGTAACCAAGGTGGTGGCGGGCTGAGCGATGAGGATCTTGAAGAGCTTGAGGAGGAATATGGCTATGACAAAGCGGTTCCTGTCGCTTACATGCAGTGGCTTGGGTTATGGCCGCGTGAACGACGGATCAGTAAGGAGGAGATCCGAGTTCAGCAGGAAGATATTATCGGGGATAAACTGATCGAAGACCCTGAAAACGAGACATTGGTTGTACTGAAGGGCAGCGGACGCAGGGTTTTGGTCAATAAGGAGAGTCCAGAGGATGCCAAGTTTGTCGATGACGGGAAAAAAATATCCGAGTCCGGCTGGAGTGTACGTATCGAATCACCTGATGATCGCGCTGAACGCTGGGCGCGGCGCAACGATCGACCTAGGGAAGAGGCGACACCTAAGCCTTACCGCGCAGTAGTTTACAAAGAGAGATTCTCTGGTTTGGTCCAGGGCGATCTAGGTCAGTCATCGACCTACGGTGACAAAGTCTCTGACATGATTTTGGCGCGTGTCCCGATTGCGGTTTATTTTGGGTTGCTGTCCACGATCATCATTTATTCGGTCTGTATTCCACTGGGGATTTTGAAAGCGATCAAGCATCGCACTTTCATTGATAATGTGAGCTCAGTGCTGGTGTTTGTTGGTTACTCGATACCGGGTTTTGCGCTGGGCGCTCTGCTGATTGTTTATCTCGGTGCTCGCCTCGGCTGGTTTCCTTTGTTCGGGCTGACAAGCCCTGGTTCCGAGGATCTGGCTACTTGGGAGCAGATTAAGGATTTGGCACATCACACCGTTCTGCCGTTACTTTGTTACGTCGTTGGTGGCTTCGCCTACACGACGATGATGATGAAGAACAATTTGATGGATAACCTCGCAGCCGACTACGTGAGGACGGCGGTGTCGAAGGGCGTCAGCTTCCGCCGTGCTGTGTTCAAGCACGCATTCAGGAACTCGTTTATTCCGATCGCAACTAGCCTCGGTGGGCTGATTACAATTTTCGTGGGTGGTAGTATGTTGATAGAAACCGTCTTTGATATTCAGGGCTTCGGGCTACTCCAATATCAAGCGATCATGGATCGCGATAATTACGTGATTATGGGGACACTAACCATCGCCGCCTTCCTAATGCTGGTCGGGAACATCATCTCGGATATTATTGTGGCGATGATCGACCCGCGTATCAAATTTCACTAGAGCTTTTCTAACATCATGTTTCGCAAAATCGGCTGGCTATTCACACTGGGAGGGATTTTTTCCATCCTCGGTGAGTTGTTTATGTTGAAATTGCCGACCCTGCGTTGGCCGTTTGATGTGAGTCGTGAGCTCAACTGGCT
>JBGCEU010000169.1:0-24821 GCA_045106535.1 Akkermansiaceae bacterium
TATCGTGCCACTGCTTGCGGGATCAGTCGCCTGCGCGCTCATCGCCGTTCTCATCGCCATCCCCTTCTCTGTCGGTGGCGCCATCTACGTCAACCGCCTTGCCTCCCCCGCTGAGCAGCACATCATCAAGCCTTTCATTGAGTTCATCGGTGCTATTCCCTCCATCGTACTCGCATTCTTCGGCGTCGTCGTGCTTGGCACCCTGATCCAGGAATACTCGCAGTCGCCTTGGCTATCATGGATTCCCGGATTCCCCGTGGAAGGCCGCCTAACCATATTGAATGCAGGACTCCTGCTGGCACTCATGTCAGTGCCCACCATCTTTACACTCTGCGAGGACGCACTGAATAACGTGCCAAAGGCATACAAGGAGGCATCCCTCGCGCTCGGTGCCACCAAGCTACAGACCGTAACTAAAGTCATCTTACCAAGTTGCGCGTCAGGCATCATCGCCGCTGTATTGTTAGGTTTTGGTCGTATCATCGGCGAGACCATGGTCGTTCTGTTAGTCATGGGTGGCCGCATCGCCATCCCGCAGTCGTTCACTGATCCCGCACACTCAATGACCGGCATCCTCGCACAGGAAATCGGCGAGGTAGACGAAGGCTCATTGCACTGGGGTGCCCTATTCATGGTCGGGCTCCTCCTGTTTATCATCGCACTCAGCCTGAACTACATTTCTCAAACCATCCTGAAAAAATTCACCAAACATGGCTAAGCAGAAATCCAGCAAAAACCCGTTCTGTAAAAATCAGCGCGGCACACCAGTCAACGAGATCTTCCAGTTCGGGTTCTTCTCGTTTGCGACCTATTGCATCCTTCTTTGTGCTCTGGTGATCTTTGGAAAAATTATCATTGAAGGTGCACCTGTCATCTGGCGCAAAGGAGCGGACTTCATCACCCAGAAACCCCAGACCCTCGCCGTGGTTGAGGCCATCGAGACCGAAGGGCTGGAAATACCCACTGATAATTTCGATAACATCCTGCGCAGTAATGACGACGATGCCTTACCTCTCGAAGACGTTGAGGAATTTGAAAAATCCTTTCCCTATAAACGCTTCTCCCTCATGCCCGGCTCAATCATTGGTGAGGGCTATTTAAAAAGTATCGAGCAGCAGAACGAAGGGTTTTTCCTGATCTATACCGAGCGCGACACAGACAGCGCGATTGGCTTCTCTGTCTCCACTGATAAGTCAATCAGCTTGAAGACGCCTCAGTTTGAAAAACTCCAGTCGCTGGCTCCGAATCTCATCCCCGCCGAGATCACGACACGGGAAGTGACACTCAGCGACTACAAAGTCACCATCGCCAAGGGCGAATACGCCCTCAGCAAAACAGCACACGACGCGCTCGCGCCAACCGATCTTATTTTCCAGATGCGTCAGGGATTTCCCGACGACGAGCCAGACAAAATCTGCCAGTCCATCATCCCGGAAACCCAGACGATTACCATCGATTCCAATACCTACTTCGCTGCATTTGACGAAGATGAGGACGGCACCCTACCACTTGAATCACAAGAGGATCTGCCGAAAAAGACCACCTTCCATCAGTTTACATTAGCGAAGGGTGCCTATACTGCGCCACTTTCAGCACTCGCCATCCTCGCGAACCAAGGGATCACTACACAGCACAACCTCACGCGCGGATCCATCGTAGTGAACCTTGAAGAGCCCGCCGAGCTAGTGCTTCCTGTTAGTGATTACAACCAACTTATCGCAGCCAACCCAGGGATAAAAACTGAGGGAGTGACGGATTTTGAACAGAAGGCCAACTACACACGCTTCACGCTGGCGAAGGACGCAGAAATCAGAATCGATAGCGAAGATCTTGATGCCATCACCCGCGCCAACGAGGAAAGCGGTAAATTTAAAACCAATTCAGAAAACACCCACTCCTACTCAGGTGGTGGTATCTTAGGACCCATTGTCGGCACGGGTTTGCTGGTCATCATATGCATGGTCGTGGCCCTGTTCACAGGAATCGCTGCTGCAACTTTCCTGAACGAATACGCGCGCAAAGGCGTATTCACGAAGTCGATCCGTCTCGCCATGCTCAACCTCGCTGGCGTGCCTTCGATTGTGTTTGGTCTGTTTGGCCTTGGTCTGTTTGTCATGCTTGCACCCAGCCTAACAAGCACCCCACACACCGAGAGCAAGCTCTCTATTCCTCTCGCACCTTTCGGCTCCGCGCCTCAATTACGTGTGGTTGAGGAGAAAAAAATCCACATCGAGACGCGCGAGCTTTCCACGTCTGAAGTCGTGGCAGCAGCAAGAGCCGATAGCCAGGAGTATTTCCATGACGGCTGGACATACCTTTCGTTCCAGGGCTGGGGCACATGTATGCTCGCCGGTGGATTCACTCTCGCGATCATGGTGCTGCCCGTGATTATTACCTCCTGTGAGGAATCACTTCGAGCAGTCCCGATGGGGTTCCGCGAGGCATCACTCGCACTCGGTGCGTCAAAGTGGCAATCCATTCGCACAGCAGTTCTCCCCTACGCGCTCCCCGGTATCCTAACAGCTTCCGTGCTTGGCATTACTCGTGTGGCAGGAGAGACCGCGCCGATTATGTTTACCGCTGCTGCGGCAGAACGCTCGGATCTGCCATGGGAAGCCGTTCAGGCAACGGGTTTTGCCGCCTTCGTCGAGTTCCTCCAGCAATCTGTTCAGGCACTCCCCTACCACATCTACACCGTTGCCGGGCGTATTCCACAATCAGAATACACGGAACCCATGCAATATGGCTCCGTGCTTGTCTTCATGCTCATCGTGATGGCACTGGCCGGTGTCTCCATCTGGCTACGCATCCACTTCCGAAACAAGATCAAGTGGTAACAAACCAAACTTTTTCACCTATGAAATCCATGACCCAAGAGGATCCACAAAACATTGAACCGACCGCTAACCTAGCTGGTCAGGCTGTTGACCTGTCGCCGCCGGAAACACCTGATGCTCCGCCGCGTCAAGAAACTGAAAAAGTCCAAAATCAACATGCTGAAGCACAATCCAGCAATCACCTGCAAGGATTGGAAACGATGGTTGAGATCGAAAATCTATCATTCAGCTATGACATGGGAAAAACCGACACCCTGCAAAACATCACGCTCGATGTGCCGGAAAAGCAGGTCACCGCATTCATCGGCCCGTCCGGTTGCGGAAAATCCACTCTGATTCGCTGCCTTAACCGCATGAACGACCTGGTGGAAACCTCACGCATCACCAGCGGCCAAATCCGTATCATGGGGCAAGATATTCACTCCAAAAGCGTCTCGCCCATTGAGCTACGCAAGCAAGTGGGTATGGTTTTCCAGAAATACAATCCGTTCCCCAAAAGCATCTACGACAACGTGGCATACGGCCTACGCATTCAGGGAATCAAAAAGAAAAACCTGCTCGATGCGGCTGTGGAAAAAAGCCTGCGCGGCGCAGCGCTCTGGGACGAGGTAAAAGACCGCCTTAAGGACAGCGCCCTCGGGCTATCAGGGGGTCAGCAACAGCGTCTCTGCATTGCACGCACCATCGCAGTGCAGCCAAAGGTCATCCTGATGGACGAGCCTTGCTCCGCGCTCGACCCCATCGCCACCGCCAAGGTTGAGGAGCTTATCCTCGAGCTGCGCAGAGACTTCACCATCGTGATCGTTACCCACTCGATGCAGCAGGCAAGCCGGATCTCAGATCAAACCGCATTTTTCTACCTCGGAAAAATTATCGAATACAATACCACCGAACATATTTTCACTAACCCATCTATCAAACAGACCGAAGACTACATCAGCGGTCGATTTGGGTAATAATGGATAAAAACCTAACAAAATAACATCATGCCAAACGGAGATCACATTCTCAGCAGTTTTAACGAAGCACTTCTGGAGATAAAAACTACAACGCTCACGATGGGTGCTGGCGCTCAGAGAAATCTGAACAATGCCATCCAAGGACTTATTCAACGCACCAAGGAAACTTGTAACCAAGCCATAGCCGACGACGAGGATGAAGATAAACTGCAGATGGATATCGACCGGATGGGTATGCATATCATTGCCAAGTTTCACCCAGTCGCAAGTGACTTACGTATGGTCATCGCGTCGATGAAATCAGCTGCCAACCTAGAACGCATCTCAGATCAGGCTGTAAGCATAGCTAAGCGTGCACGCAAAATAATCAAGAACCCAGAGCTCGCTGCCATCTCAAGAATCGAAGGCCTCTATCAAGTAGCGGCCAACATGCTCTCAGACGCCATGACCGCTTACAGCGACTCAAATGCTGAACTGGCTCTCGATGTGGTAGAGCGCGAGAAGCTCATCAAGAAAACGCATAAAACAACAGCTCGACACTTTGCCAAAGAACTAGAAGGAGAAACAGAGCTCTATAGGGACTACCTCGATCTCGTCTTCATATGCCGCTGGCTTGAACGTGTAGGCAGCTTATCCATCAATATTGCTGAAGATGTCATTTTTGAGGAAACATCAACCGACATCCGCCACGGAGGTGAGCTTCCTGAAGAGCTCCAGGATCATATCTGATAGCCTGATCTATTTTCCTCACCAGCTTTGTCAAGTGGCATCATATCCCGATCCACAATTGTGTTAGGCCGAGTCATTCTACCTGCTCCAATTTTCCTGCCAGGATATACACAGGTATTGACTCCCGTGCGCACACCATCGCCCAGCACTGCGCCAAATTTGTTTCTCTGGGTATCAACAAGGCTACCTTTAACCGACGAACGATGGTTTGTGCCATCATGCCTGTGGTTTGCTATAATCGTCCCAGCGCCAAGTGAAACATGTGAACCAATAATCGAGTCTCCCACATAGCTCAGGTGTTTGATGTTAGCATGTGGATAAATCACACTGTTTTTCACCTCGACTGCATTTCCAATCACACTGTGATGACCGATTGATGTGTTCCCTCGGATATAGGCGTTAGGCCCGATCTTGCAGTGATCTCCAATGACAACATTTCCTTCTATATAGACACCCGGGAGAATTATAGAACCTTTACCCAGATGTAAAAACCCATCAACCTGTGCAAGATGACTGATCTGCCCCTGAGGCTCTTGCTCCTCGATTAAGGTGAGCACCTCTTCGTTCAATTGTAATAAATCCCAAGGATATTGAATCCTGAAACAGTCCGCTTCAGTCACCATATTCTGACCACACAGCGAGGGGTCTTTTGCCCCTTTCCATGCAATGAGATCGCCGCTTTTATCTCGCATGCAGACCGCGCCATCGTTTCTCGCCAGTAGGCAAAGCGCACCCACTTCCACCCAATGATCCATCGGTAGATGGACGGTCCGATCAGTCGCCTCCTCAATAGGGATCACCTCAAAACCAACCTGGGTGAGCTCCATGGCAATGAGCTTTTGGAGCTCTCTATTTCCTATCAGACACTCGCCGAGTGCTCTACTGCTGGTAATGGGGACACAGCATTTTGTGCTGACTGGATCGTGAAGGGTCGCTTGCATAGGGGGGGTAAGTAACTAGTTTTACCCTACCACCCTATTCCGGTCACTAATGCATGAAAAGCAGAAACTTATTTCCGCCCCGTCATCATCGTCCAGTGACTGCCGACTACGCCGACGCCTATCACATTGGAACCGCCACGAGTAAACATAATGAAACGATGACCATCCGAGCCGAACCAAGCATTGTAGGCTGCACCAGGTGACGCAGAACCCATGAAGATATTTTCACCCGTCCATCTGCCCGTGAACTTCGCCAATCGAGCGCGATCTACCGGATTCGTCTTTCCCTTTACGGGAGATTTATGCGCAAAAAAACCGAGCGTCTTCATGTCACTGGAGTGATCTCTCGAAGCTGCGCTTAGCCGCTCTTCTAACAACATCGGATGAAGCCCAGCGACTGCGCGCTGAGTATTCAACTGATTTGAAAAATCTCTCTGCGCAGCATTTGCCCACTTGCTAGCAGCGTTGTATTTGTTTGCTTGATCGAGACGCTGCATCTCGTCTAGCACTTTTGACTTAAGCTTTTTCCTATCAGCCCAGTCTTCAGCTTCGTAGATGTCTTCAATGACAAGATCCTCCAGATCGTCGTGATCAGGCAGTTCAGACGTATTGTTCTTATTACTCTGCCGATCTATACTTTCTAGCTCCCATCGAATTTCAACGAGCGCCTGCATCGCCGTCGTCATTTTCTCATCGATGGACGCGCTGTTTGCGCGCGCAAGCTTTGTGACCTTGCGATATTTACGTTCCAAGGTCTGCATTTCATTATTTAGCATCCGAATCTTACCTGGGTCTTTTTTCCAATCGGTATGAATGAGTTTCATCACGCGGTTTCTTTCACTAGCGAGAATATCGCTCTCCATTGTCAACTGGATGTATGGATTCCCCCTCACACGCATAGTATTGCGTATAGATGCCTGATGATGAAGTTGAGCTTTACCAAGTATTGCCGAATAATCTCTCAATGACTTTACTCCAAGAAACTGGAAGGCACGATAAGCCGACTTACGTTTCTTGGGGTCAGAATGTTTGATAGACGCCAAAGCCCGCTCCTTGAATGCCGCACTGAGACTCGCTGGCGCATCATCTTGGGCAGCAGCCATTGAAGACAAAAATGCCGTAGCGATAAATCCAATGACCCAAATTCCTGACATGTTAGTTACTATGTGGCTAAACCAGCTGGAGCGCCATCAGATTCACGAAGAAAGTGCATAAGAGATGTGCGGAGTGTAGAGTGCGGGTTCAAGAAGAAATGAGTCGTGTCCTTTATCCGAATGCACGGTGATGTGCATGGTATCGACTCCCGCCGACTCCAAGCCTTGTACGATTTCTGCCTGTTCTTCGGGATAGAAACAAAAATCCGAATCAATACTAAAGACGAGATACTTATGCCCATATTCCTTGGAGACACGGAATAGCTCCTTTGGTGATTTTACTCCGGCCTCGGCACAAGCGTCATAACGTGACCACATATCAATGATTCTCAGATAGGTATTGGCATCGAAACGTTTTACGAATTTCTTACCCTGATGAAGCATATAACTCTGAAAAGTATCCTGAACTTTATACCACGCGAGGGTCTCCTCATCCTGTCGCACTTCCTGACGTGCACGCCTCTCAATAGCATCCAGATGCACAAAAGTTTTGTGGGAAATCATTCTCGCAAGAGCGAGACCGTAGTCTGGATGTGGGCCATCGTAATAGTTACCACCATTGAAATACGGGTCATTTTCAATAGCCAATATTTGTTCGAATAGAATCAGGCGGTTCAACACAGTGGTCTTCATACCACTTGCGATTGGGATGACAGTGCGGACACGCTCGGGGTAAATCGTGGCAAATGTCAGCGTGACAAGGCCTCCTACTGAGGGACCTATCGCTGCATGCAACTGCTCAACGCCCAGCGCATCTAACAAAGAAGCCTGCATCTTCACCTGATCTTTTACAGACAAATGAGGAAATGATGCTCCGTATTCTTTCCCTGTCTCCGGATTGATACTTTGAGGCCCAGTCGTTCCGTAACACCCACCCAAATAGTTTGCACTAATGATGTAGTAATTATCTGTATCAAGCGCTTTGCCAGAGCCAATAAAATCTTCCCACCATCCATGGTGCAGTTCATCAAGCCAAAGCTCACCTGCCTGTGGAATACTCGGATTATATCCAGATGCGTGATGTGATCCCGAGAGGGCATGCGTGAGCAATATCGCATTCGACTTATCAGCATTGAGACTTCCCCATGTCTGGTAGACCACTTCTACTTGAGGCAAAGATTGGCCACTATCCAATGCAAAGGGCTGCTCATCCAGAAGTGTGGACAGCGTTTCCTCCTCTTCATACGATGATGATGTTTTGCTCACAGCACGATCATTCATAGAATGATCAATTAGAACATTGTTTTTTGCGCGAAAAAACCGGCACCTGCCTAACGCAGATGCCGGTTTGCTGAATCAAATTCAGATTAAAGGCCTTTCTTTAGTTTGGCATACTCTTGCTCAAGCGAACTGAGCTCAGCCTTCTTAGCCGCAATAGATTCGTGCACATCAGCAAGACGGCGGAGCGTAGCTGCGAAGCTTGATCCACCTTTAGCAGCGGCGGGCTTGCGTCCACGCTTTGCGCCGGGCTTAGGCCCGGGTTTTGCACCTTTCTTGGCAGGAGCAGCAGAACCACTCTTCTTGACCCACTGGCCAATGGTAATCTGGCTGATACCAAATTTACGAGATGCTGCGGCTGCACCACCGCGGCCTTTCTTTGCATTCACTTCATCAACATAGCCAAGAACCTTGGCTTTTTGCTCTGGAGTGTAGCGCTTACCACGTCCCTTGGACTTAGGAGCTTTCGACTGTTTAGATTTATCTTGTGTGTTTTTGACAGCTTTTTTTGAAGCTACCTTTTTCTTTACTTTCTTTGGCATAACAAAGTGGATCATTCTCTCGGAAGTGAATAGTTTACAAGAAAAAAGATATAATAAATCTACTTAAATATAGTTTTTCCATTCCAATATATAAACTCCGAAAAAGCTACTAGATATAGTTCGGCGTAATACAGCCCAATTTCAAACTATCGTTCATTAGATAATGAAAAAATGCCGCTGTGCCGTCCATGGAGCGAGAGCCACGATTCCGTTTGCTCAACAGGTTGGGGACATCCTGCATTCATCTGTCTTCCTGAAAAGGCATGACATCAGATCACAGGGGCCGCCCCCAGTAATAGTCTATCGGTCCGGGCATGCATCCATATGTGGGCGAACACAGCAGCGAGATCAAAATATGCAAGCGAACCCATATTCGCAACTGATAAGTGACCCACTCACGAAACTATAGTTTGGAATCTTTGTTGACAGATGAACAATCCACTCTTGCACAATGGCACGCCAAGCACCAGATTCCGCGCATGGAATTCCCAGCGACAAGCGCTCAAATCCACACACTCGCAAATGGCCTCACCGTCATTCTTGATCCCGACTCGCAGGCTCCCGTCATCAGCACCCAAGCATGGGTCGAAACGGGAAGCATTCACGAAGGCCGTTTTCTCGGCGCGGGAATCTCTCATCTGTTAGAACACATGGTTTTTAAGGGCACAGAAAAATATGACGGCAAAACACTATCGGACACTGTCCAGGCCGCTGGCGGCGAGTGGAATGCCTACACGACCTTTGATCGCACAGTATATTATATCGACGGCCCAGCAGAGAGCACCCAAACATTTCTCGATGTACTCTTGGAGATGGTATTCAAGCCTAGTTTTCCTATCGACGAATTTGAAAAAGAAAAGGATGTCATCCGCAGAGAGATTGATATGGGAATGGATGATCCTGATGACCAAAACGGGAAGCTCTTATACTCGACAGCATTTGCTAGCGACAACCGACGCCAGCCGGTCATCGGACATATGGAGCTATTCAATCAGCTCACACACGAGGATATGCTTGAATATCACCGTACCCGTTACACAACGGAAAATACATTCTTAAGCATTTCTGGAGATTTTAATGCCGAGGAGTTGATCTCCTTCCTGAATAAAACAACTGAAGTTATACCTCGCTCATTCACCCACCCGGTTGCGTTGACCCGTGAGCCAAGGCAACTTGGTATGCGTCAACGCACCGAGACATTCGCGATCCCGACATCCAAACTCACCATGGCGTGGCAGGCTCCGGAACTTGAGCACCCTGACTCCCCCGCCCTCGATCTACTCGCCACAATTCTGGGCACTGGAAGATCAAGCCGTTTGTATCGCAATATCCGAGAAACCTCAGGATTATGTCATCACATCGGGGCGTGGTGCATGAATGCACCAGAGCTTCCTGGCCTTTTTGCCGTGTCAGCCATTGTCGACACAAATAAATCATCTGAACTGCAGGAAAAAATCCTCAGCGAGATTCATGAACTCAGTCATGACGATATGACAAGCGAACTGGAGAAAGCGAAGCGCATGACGTATGTGAGCCAGATCAGAACACTCACCACCGCTTCTGGCCGTGCATCTGATCTAGCATCAAATTGGCATGAAACCCGTAATCTTGATTTCACCCGTGATTTCCTTGAGATGATCGACAGCGTTAGCGTAGACGACCTCCGCCGCTGCGCTAAAAGTTATTTAGTTTCTAATAAGCTTACCGTCACCTCACTTGATCCCGAAACCGAATCAAGCGACCGCTCTCCTGAGGAAACAAAGTCGACTCGTGGAAAAATTAGATCACACAAACTACCCAACGGACTCACTCTGGTAACAATGCGTGACGACCGTTTGCCGACCATTTCTATCTCCATGGCGACTCTTGCGGGATTAGCTTCTGAAATGGAGGCTAATTCAGGTATCAATACTCTGCTATCCAAACTCATGCCCAAGGGCACGACTAGTAAAACAGCTGAGGAAATAGCCGACACCATGGACTCGCTGGGTGCATCATTTGGTCTGAGCTGTGGCAACAATACCACACTCACATCCGCCTCCTGCCTTAAGGATGATCTGTCCGTTGTTTTGGAAATTCTGTCTGATATCATTCAAAATCCTTCATTACCACCAGACGCGATCTTACGTGAACGCGAAGCGATGATCGCCGGCATTCGCGAGCAGGCGCAAGATCCGCTCTCCGTGGCATTCCGCCGCATGCGCCCGGCTCTATTTGGAGAAAACGGCTATGGTTTAAATAGTCTTGGAACCGAGGCTTCATTAAACTCACTTACTCGTGAATCGCTCTCATCACACCATAGGGAATTTTTCACGGCAAAGAATTCCGTCATTTCAATTTTCGGCGATGTTGATCCCGACACCGTTGTTGAACTGGCTGAGCAATACTTCGGCACCATGGAATCCGGGTCGCGTATGTCCGCACCTGCCCTTGATCAACCAGATCCTGTGGAAATCCACGAAAAGCTCGATAAGCAACAGGCCATTCTAACCATCGGCTTTCCTGGTGCTAGCGCTACTGACAAAGACAATCACGCTTTGGAGCTCCTGCACGATTACTGCACCGACATGGCGGGTCCTTTATTTACAAAAATCCGAGAAGAGCTTGGACTTGCCTACTATGTGTCCGCTACGCAGTTCCATGGAATCAACGCAGGTATGTTTGCTTTTTACATGGGAACTTCTCCGGATCAGCTTGAGACCGCAAGAGTGGTGCTCTTGGACGAAATTCAAAAACTCGCAGAACATGGTATCCCAGAAGATTCCTTACAAAGTGTCAAGACCACTTGGTTAGCTTCCCACGTGCTAGGCAACCAAAAACTGGGCAGCCTAGCAAGACTCAGCGCGATTGATGTGTTGTTAGGATTCCCGCCCGATCATCACAGCCAGGCACCGGATACCATTCGCGCACTGACTTCAGAGGAAATCAAAACCGCAGCAAAAAAATATCTAGGTTCAAGAGAGCCGGTTATTGTTACTGTGACGCCAGAGGCGTAAACCCGAAGATGCAGACTCCAAACACCAAATATATGAGTGAAACACCCAGACCAGATACGCGTTTTAATGACTTTGTATACCTGCAGGCGCAGAATGCAGGACTATTCCTTGGGCAACTGCCCAACCCTGCAACGGGCGAAAAAAACGTCAACTTGAAAGCTGCCGCTACTGTTCTTGACTCTCTGGAAATGCTAGCTGCCAAGACCAAAGGCAATTTGACTAGCGAGGAAGCGGGATTGCTGGAAAAGGCTCTCCTCAATATCCGCGCACTATACGCCAACGTAGAGGACCTAGGTTGATTTACAGCTGCTTCGCTCCCTGCCATTCGGCCTCCATTTCATTGAGAGTGGCCGCATCAAGATTTTTGCCAGAGGATTGAAGGGCACTATCCATGACCGCAAAACGTTTTTCAAATTTCGTATTCGTGGATTCTAGCAGAATTTCTGGATCAAGTTTGTGACGGCGAGCGAGATTAACGACTGAAAAAAGCAGGTCACCCAGTTCCTCGCTGAGCCTCTCTCTGTCACCTGAGGTGAGTTCCTCTTCTACTTCCTCTAACTCCTCTCGGATTTTTTCAGTGACTCCTTGATCGTCCGGCCAGTCGAAACCTACTTTAGATGCTTTTTTCTGGAGCTTGGCTGCGCGGAGCATAGCGGGCAGCCCCTTGCCGGTGTTGTGGAGAAATGGTTTTTCCTCATCCCCTTTTTCCTGCCGCTTGATGGCGTCCCATTGATTCAAAACCGACTCCGTATCGCTCGCCGAGCTATCACTGTAAACGTGCGGGTGACGCCTAACAAGTTTATCACTGACCGTGCGAGCAACGTCATCGAAATTGTATCTCCCCGCCTCCTCGGCGAGTTCGCTGTGGAAAACGACTTGTAGCAACAGATCACCGAGCTCTTCCTGAAGATGATTCCAGTCGCCACGTTTAATCGTATCGACGGTCTCGTAGGTTTCCTCGATCAGATTCGGGAGCAGGCTTTCGTGTGTCTGCTCCGCATCCCACGGGCATCCCCCGGGCGCACGCAGCCGATGCATGATGGCGCGGAGCCGGGACATTTGCTTTTCCTGCGCTGGGCAGTCGATCATTTCCTCGTCAGTCATATAGTTCAGAGTCTATTGTTCTGCAATACGTCGCAACAAATCTCGCTCCTCTTCAGTGAGGCTTTGAAGACCTTCACTGTTCACCTTGTCGAGAATGCGGTCAATTTCAGAGTCATCCAGATTAATGGAAATGCGTGGTCGCATCTTGGAATCTCGTAATACTTGAGCCTCAACGACTTTGCGCCCGCCTTTACGCTTCTCTTTTGCGAAGTTAAGGAAGTGAGGAAATTTCATCAAAGCAAAGCCAAGAATTGCTCCTCCTAAATGACCCGCTTCTCCGCCAGCGTTGTCTCCATTCGTAATAATAATAACCGTACTGAATACCAGCGCACCGATCGCAAATAGGCGCATACTCATCGGTATAACAAAGAATAGGTAGACACGCAAATTGGGTGCAATAACAGCGACGCAGGCCAGGATACCAAATATTCCTGCAGAGGCGCCCACAAGAGGAATATATGCTGCTGATAAAAGTTCATCACCGACCTGGATGGGAGCCTTTCCAAACCACCCTACATAATAAAGTATCACATAGAGCACAGCACCGGCCACTCCAGTGGCTAGGTAGTAGTAGAGAAATTTTTTACTTCCCCACCATCTCTCTGCAAAATGGCCAAAGAAAAACAGACCAAGCATGTTAAAAAGCAAATGCCTCCCATCTGCGTGCAGAAATTGAAAACTAAGAAAGCGCCATAGCTGAAACTTCTCTAAGGCATAACCGGCACTGAAATGACCCCACATCGACAGCCTCCAATCAAAAAAAAGCATGTCAGAAAAATAAACTGCAATATTGATAATGAGCAACCACTTGACGACAGGAGCACTGGCCAGCCTTGAAGGCTGACGCGGCATGCCCCCCATACCTTGGGGCGGCGGGTTGCGGTGATAGTCTCTATCGGATAATCCCATTGTTTCGGCAGAGCAATAGCACGAGGTGTAGATAGCCGCAAGGCACGGTCTCGGGTAAATCTCAGAATGTTCTATGGAACGAATGCAACTTCAGTCTGTTCACCAGATCAGCAGAGTAAACAAAGTAGGCAGCATCCTTGGCAGCACGGCACTTGCGACTTGCCAGTTTTCCAACGCTTGGCATGATTCGCGCGTGTTTGCAAAGTCAGCAATTAAACCCTTACTCTGGCCCGTTTGCCTAACGGTATTGGGGGCGTTGCTATGCGTTTACATCGTGCCGCGCGAGATGGTCGCCGTAGACGAGCACATCCTTGGGTTTCCCGACACGGATATAGTCGGCCACCAAGCTCGTCCCTTACTTCTCGGACTACTGTGCATCTTGCCCGCTTTGGCTGCATGGATTTACCGATACTCCGGTGGTCTTGACCGCTATCTAGCAAGGCGTTTCCTCTCTGCATTCTGCCTCTGTATGGGTGGAATGATGGCAATATTCATACTCTCTGACCTACAAAACAATGCGGCCGAATTCGCCGAGAGCAAAGACGCAGTGAAAGTTGCTATCAATTACTACGGGATTTTCTTGCCTGCGACAATCGTCTTCATTCTACCTTATGTTCTTCTGCTGGCTCTGCTGTATTGTCTTGGTAAAATGTCTAGGCATCAGGAAATTGTTGCTATGATCCAGACGGGTCGCGGGATTTTCAGAATCGTATTACCCTTGTTGATCGCAGGTGTCTTTTCATCATTAGTATGCCTCATATTTAACTATCACTGGGGGCCATCTGCTGAGGGATATAAAGAAATTATCATGGACAAAGCTAAGGACGGTGAGGCAGATCAGGCTCGCACCGTGCTTTATCGTGACGCTCAATCAAAACGCGTCTGGCTCGTGGGCTCATTCCCTTATCAATTCGAAAAAACGGGCACAATTCACAATGTTACTGTGCGGTCATTTAACAGCGGAGGCCACCCAACAACTCTGTTAGAGGCAGAGCGAGCCACTTGGGATCGTATAAGCAAGCGCTGGACATTCTCTGGGACACAGATCATCGATAAACAGGCGATTCCTGTTCCAACTCTGTTAAAAACTGGCGACACGGTCGTAAGGAATTGGCCAGAGACACCATGGCAAATCGTCAAACCAGGCTTGGATCAGTCACACCTCGGCATTCCTGAGCTAAACAGCTGGCTCAGTGCCCATGAAAATGTGGAATGGGCTAACCACCGCCCTTACCTAACCCAGTGGCACTATCGTCTGGCTCAACCAGTGATATGCTTGGTGGTGATCCTTCTGGCGGCACCACTCGGCATTGTTTTCTCGCGTCGCGGAGTTGGCGGCGGCGTTTCCATCGCGTTGTTCCTGTGTGTCGGGATGCTTTTCTCCTCGAGCTTTTTCCTAACATTTGGTGAAGCGGGCACTCTACCACCCATCGTTGCTGCTTGGGGAAACAATATCTTATTCGCCGGAGTAGCCATCTACCTATTCAATCGCCGGATAACAGGACGACCGATCTACGCTAGCTTGAAGCGGCTACTGCCGGACGGCGATTGAGGCGGATGACTACCAATGGCTCATTTCCTTCAACGCAATGAGCCGGCCGTCTATTTCCTCATGCGTGACTGTCTCCAATCGGCGCGTTGAGAAGTCTTCACAGGTGAAGCTGGCAAGCACCGAACCGCGCAGAATAGCATCGCGAATTTCCTCAAAGGTAAACTCGACTCCACTCAGTGAGGCCAAGTAACCAGCCATGGCTCCGAGAAATGTATCACCAGCACCAGTTGGGTCGACAATTTTCTTGAGCGGCCATGCATGAAAGCGAAATAACTGATCATTCGGGCCAAATAAAATAGCGCCGAACTCACCAAGCTTGATAACAACGTAAGACGGCCCCATTTCCAATAACTTGTCACCTGCCAATATCAGGTTACTGGTTCCAGCAAATTCGCGTGCCTCTCCCTCGTTGATAACAAGAAGGTCAATCCGCTGCATCACTTCTCGAAGGCGATCATTGGCAATTTCGATCCACAAATCCATTGTATCCGCGATAACGAATTTTTTATCCGCCGTGGTCTGATCCAGCATTTGAATTTGATTATCGGGAGACATATTTGCCGGTACTACGATATGGCAACCCGAAATACTTGAAGGCAGAGTCACCTCCCAACTTTCTAGTACATTGAGCCCCACCTTATGGGTGGTGCGATCATTCATGTTCTCGTGGTATTCACCATCCCAGGTGAATGACTCACCTTCAGAACGCTCCACCCCGTCGAGAGTGACACCTTTCCCCTCTAACATCTTTAAGTGTTCCTCTGGATAGTCGTGCCCTACAACACCCACCAAGTGAACAGGCTGCGTATAGTAACTGGCCGCAAGAGAAGCGTAAGCAGCTGAGCCGCCGAGAAGATTTGTTGCCGAATCCGTGGGAGTAGAAACGTTGTCGATAGCGATAGTTCCGCCGATGATGGTAGACATGTGTATAAGTTGTTAGTTATGATTTTTGAGAATTTCAAGCACACCTTGTGTGGTCGCTTTAATATCGTCTGCCTGTAGCAGAGCTGAGACAATGACCACACGACACGCCCCTGACGCAAGCACCAATTCGAGATTGTCAGGCTTTATGCCACCTATGCAGAACATGGGTATATTGGTACCGATTTTATCCTGCACTAGTTTCACCTCATCTAATCCTATTCCAGGCCTACCCTGCTTTGTAGGTGTTGGGAAAAGGGGACCAAAACCGATATAATCAAAGCCCTCGTATAGCGCATCCTTCGCTTGCGGTGAAGAATGAGTGGATCTGCCCACAATCATTTCGTCCCCCACCAGATTTCTGACATCCAGTAGAGAACCATCGTCTTGCCCTATATGAACTCCATCAGCACCCACAGCCAGAGCCACGTCCGGATAGTCATTTATGATGAATGGCACACCTTGAGAACGGCAAATACCCACAATTTCGGGTGCTTCTTCCCGAATAAGCTTCAGCACCTCATCGGCACTGTAGCCTTTTGCCCTCAGCTGTATCACCCCACACCCCCCATCAACGAGATCGCTCACCACGCTCTCTAAGTTCGCTTTCTCTATGTATCCGAGATCCAGAATTCCATAGAGCAGAGCATTTTTGAGTGCTAATCGTTGCGCGTTGTCTTTCTTACTGTCAGGTGGGCTCACGCCACAGCATTTAAATGCTACATGATAAATGACAAATGCTAAATTCTATTCCCTTGCCATGTTTAAAAAATAGCGTTATCACCCGCGCGAACCTATCAATCATATGGCCGAAACACCCACACCTATTGCAGAAATCGACCACGGACCGAGCAAGTTCGAGCAGTTTCTGGACGACCACCAGAAGAAACTCATCATCGGTGCCATACTCATCGCGTTCGGTGTCATTGGCTACGTGATTTGGTCAGGTCTTGAAGAGGCTCAAGAAAACGAAGCTGGCTCATTATTTGTCAAAGCGGACGAGGTGGCTGACTACCAAAGTCTCATCAAAAATCACCCTGAAAGCGTCGCGGCAGCGTCAGCAATGCCAATGCTAGCAGAGATGCAGTGGCAAGATTCGCAGCCTGACTCAATTAAAACGCTCGAAGACTTCCTCACACAAAACCCAGAACATCCGATCGCTCACACGGCAGCAGTCAGTTTGGGTCTGAGGCTTCTGGAACAAGGGAAAACCAATGAAGCCAAAGAAAAACTCTCGGAAATAGCAGAGAGCCACCCAGACAGCTACATTGCACCGCTTGCCTGCATTGCACTTGGCGATATTGCAAAATCAAACAAAGAGATCGATGAGGCCAAAACTTGGTATGAAAAAGCCAAGGGTGATAGCGATCGCAGCAATTCTTACCTCGACATGGCAATGGCACGACTCGCTATCGTTAACGCCGAGCCACCTGTGAAAATCAAACCTGCGCCACCAGCACCACCAGCACCACCAGCACCACCAGCACCACCTGCACCACCTGCACCACCTGCACCACCAACTCCCCCAGCTGGCGGAGATCCGGCACCCGCTCCGGCTGCGGAACCAGGCTCTAGCCCACTTCCGGCTCCCAAACTGACTTTACCCGATGTTCCAGCTCCAGAAGCACCTGAGGACAAAAAAACTGAGCCTAAACCAGCTCCAGCTGCCGGTTCTGACGACAAACCAGAGCCAACACTGTAATTTGTCTCGGAAAACCAGAAGTTTTTAAAATTTCGCCTTGATAACCCTAAGTATTTAGGACTTATTCACATAACAACCATCCATTATCTACCGTGTTCCAAAAAGTAATAGGCCAAAAGCCAGAATCTGAAAACTCATCCACCGGACCTTCAAACACCGACAAGCCTTCAAGCGCTCCCGCAGCAAGCAGTTCATCCAGCTCTCCACAGCGCACAAGTTCCCCAAGTCCCAGCGGACGGAACGTTCTCAGCTCAGATGTCGAAATCAAAGGAAGTATCCGTTTCTCGAACGATTTAGTAGTTGATGGAAAAATCGAAGGCAACATTGATTCTGACGGATCTCTCACGGTAGGTGAAAATGCTCGTATCAGAGCTGAAATCAAAACCCGCTCGGTCATCATATACGGTAAGGTTCACGGCAACATCGAAGTTTCAGACAAGGTTGAACTGAAAGCGAACGCTGAGCTTGTTGGTGACATCAAGGCAGCATCACTCTCAATCGAGCCAGGAGCAATCTTCGTCGGCAAGTCTGCTGTCGGCACCCCCTCAGCTAAGCCACAGCCATCCTCTGGATCTAACCAAGGCAAGCCTAACAATTCAGGCGGCAACCAGAAGGGCTCCAAAATGGCATCTACCTCATAACCGAGCGGATCAGATTTCTTATTTAACACCCGCCACTGGCTACACACCGATGGCGGGTTTTTTTACAACGCCAACCTAACAGCATAGATACCGAAACCTAACAACGATGCCACTATTCAAAAGAAAAAATCGCTCTAACAATGATGAGGGCGATCAAATGCGTAGGAAAAACGCCGTTGAACTGTCTTGCCCTGAATGTGGTTTCGAACAAAATGAACCCAACATAGCTGTCTCAACCTACTGCCGAGGGTGCAGCACACACTACAAGATTGAGGAAGGCAAGGCTGTGGCCAAGCCAGTGCGCCCTAGTAATCCATTTGCTTCTCTCCGAGGTAGCGCGACATCACCAAAGCTGCGTAATCAGGCATCCACAGACACGCCTGCTATTGAGCAAAAAAAATCTGGAGCAAAGGTTGATTCTTCTCATCCGACTGAGGCAGCACCGAAGAAGCCCTTCGTCAACAACAGCATATTTCAGCCAAAGTCTAAGCAGCGCTCTGTGTCGTGTTTCGAGTGCGAACACATCCACCAGGCACCTACGGAAGCCAGTTCCACTCTTTGCCCATCATGTGGCGGATACATCGCGCTTAAAAATTACGATATTAGAGACAACTGGAATCGCGGCATCCAGACACGTGGCAACGTTACAATCCATAAGAAAGCTGCCGTCACGGGCATCACGATCCGTTGTCACGACCTAACAGTTCTCGGAAAACTAACAGGCGGCGTTGATTGCTCAGGAGACTTTGTAATCCAAAGCCATGGAAAAATCATGGGTAAGGTTCGCTGCAAACGATTGATTATCGAGAAAAGAGCGCACGTGGAATTCTCCAATCCGGTGCAATGTGAGGATGCCATCATTGATGGAGACGTGACTGGCAATTTTACTTGCTCAGGCAAACTTCATCTTAAGAAAAAAGCCACTCTCAATGGCGACATCAAGGTGGCCACCATGGCCGTTGATGAAGGCGCACGCCACCACGGCCAAATTTCCATTGGCCAGTAACGTAGAAGAGCTTTTCAAGCTCTTCTGCCTCCACCGGATAAAAATCACACCCCTTGTTACTTGCCAGCACGCCCTTGCCACCTAAGTTAGGTGCATGTCCACGACCTCTCTTGACCTCCGTGAAGAAATCCTGCGCCTTAAAAAAGAGCGCAACGCCGTCATTCTGGCTCACAACTACCAGACAGGCGACATCCAGGATATTGCCGATTACGTCGGCGACTCTCTTGGCCTAGCCTACCGCGCCCAAGAAGCCGACGCAGATGTCATCGCCTTCTGTGGTGTCCACTTCATGGCTGAGACAGCAAAAATCGTTAACCCGACAAAAACTGTCGTTCTCCCAGACAAAGATGCCGGCTGCTCCCTTGAAGAATCCTGCCCAGATCACGAGCTAGAAAAATTTCTAAACGACAACAAAGAAAAGAATTACTACGTCATCGCCTACATCAATTGCTCAGCAGGAGTCAAAGCTCTCTGTGATGTCATTTGCACATCCGGCAATGCTGTTAGGATTGTGGAAAAGGCACCCAAAGATCGCCCCATCCTCTTTGTGCCAGATGCCAATCTCGGCGCCTGGGTAATGGAACAAACAGGACGCAAAATGGATCTCTGGCAGGGAGCGTGCTATGTGCACGTCGAATTCACGCGGAACTCCATAAACAAAATTAAGGACGAATATCCGGATGCTCTCGTTGTTGCTCACCCCGAGTGCACCACTGCCGTCAGACTACTTGCCGACGAGGTATGCTCGACAGAGAAGATGGTCTCTTACTGTAAAAATGCACCCGTTAAAAATATTATCGTGGTCACAGAGAGCGGCATGCTTCACCGCCTACAAAAAGAAGCACCGGATAAAAACCTCATCCCTGGCCCCACAGATCACTGCGCGTGTAATGACTGCAAGTTCATGAAAATGAATACTCTGCAAAAACTCCACGACTGCTTGGACAAACTTGAACCCCAGGTGATCCTCCCCGAGGATGTCCGCAAGCGTGCCGAGGCACCGCTGCTCAAAATGCTCGAGCAATCGAAGTAAAACAAAACAAAAACCCCCGTGCCAACTGTTCACGTAAATCTGGGCGACCGCTCTTACGACATCCTCGTGGAGGATGGATTGTTAGGTAATGCTCACAGCCTCATCGCAGAGCGAGGACTCGCAGGAAAGTGCGCCATCATCACTGACTCCAATGTTGCTCCGCACTATGCACAGAAATTGTTAAGCCAATTCCCGCAAGCCAGCCTTCACACAGTGCCAGCAGGTGAAGCGAGCAAATCAATGTCCGTGGCAGCGACCTTATGCAGCGAGCTGAATCAGGCGGGGCACGACCGCGGATCTTATGTCATTGCGCTAGGCGGCGGAGTCATCGGTGACCTAGCTGGTTTTGTCGCCTCCATTTTCTATCGCGGCATCCCTTTTGTACAGATTCCTACGACGATTGTTTCTCAGGTGGACAGCTCAGCGGGAGGCAAGACCGGAGTGAATGCGCCCGAAGGAAAAAACCTGATCGGCTGCTTTCACCAGCCCAGGTTAGTCATCGTAGACCCACTCACTCTCGCCAGCCTTCCTGGTCGCGAATACCGTGAGGGTTATGCCGAGGCGATCAAACACGCGGCGATCCGAGATGCTGATATGATCGATGATCTAAGTGCGCTCGACCCAGCAGACCAGCACCCATCAGCTGACCTGTTAGCTCGTAACTTAGCTATCAAAGCGCGCATCGTCGAGGAAGACGAAAAAGAAACCTCCGGCACACGTGCTCTGCTGAACTTTGGTCATACGATCGGGCACGGAATCGAAGCCTCACTCCCCTATGGAGAAATGCTACACGGCGAAGCCATCTCACTTGGTATTCGAGCAGCTCTTTTTCTATCCGAAAAAATCAATGGCCTATCAGCTACAGATAGTCAGCGAGTGCTGGATTTGTTAGCCCTTTTCCAGCTCCCACTCATCTTGCCAGAATCTATCAGCACCGACACCATTATGGGTAAGCTAAGCCGCGATAAGAAATTCACCGGAGGAAAAATCAAATTCGTGCTGCTTACCTCGCTTGGCTCCGCCGAGGTATCAGACATGGTCACGCTTGATGACATCCGCGAAGCGGTGGAGCACTTACGATCGTAGAAGAGCTTTTTAAGCTCTTTGGGATGGCTAGAAAAGAGCTTTAAAAGCTCTTCTACGCGAACTGCTTAAGAAACCGCACGTCGTTTTCAATGAGCAGGCGAATATCCCTGATACCCCACTTGATCATCGCAAGACGGTCGATCCCCATACCGAAGGCGAAGCCTGTTACTTTATCAGGTGAAAAGACATCATCCCCGCGCACCTCGCAGAGTGACTCGAAGACCGCAGGATCGACCATGCCACAGCCCGCGATCTCAATCCACTTGGGTTCCTGACCTTTCGCGTGCAGCTTGATATCAATTTCAAAACTTGGCTCGGTGAACGGGAAGAAGTGAGGACGGAAACGAACCTCGGTATCATCCCCAAACATACTACGCAGGAAAAACTCCAGCGTTCCTTTGAGATCGCCAAGTTTTACATCAGAATCGACGTAGAGACCCTCAAGCTGATTGAAAACAGAAAGGTGGGTGGCATCAATTTCGTCACGACGGTATGCCGAACCGGGCGCGATGATTCTCACAGGCGGTGTCGTTTTTTCCATCGTCCGAATCTGCACACTGGATGTATGAGTTCTAAGGAGCTTGCCGCTATCGAAATAGAACGTATCCTTCTCATTCCGCGCCGGGTGATCCTCTGGGGTGTTGAGCGCATCAAAGCAATGGAACTCGGTTTCAATTTCCGGCCCCTCGGCAAGAGCGAAGCCCATGCGGCGTAATACTTGAATCGCGCGATCCTTCACCTGGGTAAGCGGATGCACCGCACCAGAAGGGAGTGGTCGGGATGGCAAAGTCAGGTCGATTCCTTGCACGGATTTCTTATCCGCCTCGTCCGCAAGTGCCGCTTGTTTGGCATCAATGGCAGAAGTGATCGCCTGGCGCGCCGTATTGAGCAGCTGCCCCATCACAGGCTTATCCTCCTTAGAGAGATCCTTCATACCAGCGGACGCTGCGGTGAGCCTGCCCTTTTTTCCTAGAAATGCCACGCGAGCATCATCAAGGGACTTCTCATCGCCTGCTGCCGTAATGGCCACTAATGCGTCGGTCTGAATGGTTTCGATTTCCTGCTTCATGGGCGGAGTTGATTTAAGTGATTCTGTAATTAAGTAAATAGGTAATTAAGCGAGATCCTCGGGCGTGACCTTATAACGGGCGCCACAGCGAGGACAGTTTACCGCGATTTTTTCCTCCCCCTGGAACAGCTCATCAGGCTTGTCTTTCCATGCTGACAGCGTGCTCACGATGCGCTCCTTGCTACATCCACAGAAAAAGCGGAACTTTCTCGTTTCCAGAACCTTGGTTTGTTCGTCATCGGTGATACTTGCTGCTTTATCCTGATCAAGTTCTGCAAACCACTCCTCATCATACCCTGGCTGGGCTGCGATCAGCACGTAGTTCTCATCGTCGAGACGGAAACACTTTGCTGGGCGTTGCTCACTCTGGGAGTAGTAATGCTCCACCCAATCAATGGGGTCATTGGTATTCAGATCCACCGTCGTCGTCCGCGGCTCTTGACCCGACACGCTGGTTTGGCTGTATAAGAGATTCGTCGCCGGCTCCCGCACATCCTTGGTAAACAATCGACCCGCAATATTTTCAAACGTACTAGATCCGGTCACAAAAAAGTTCACCCTGGGCGCGCGCTGGTTAATCGTCCAGGCAATGGTCTCCGCCCATGGGCGCGCCGTGAGATGCAGCGTGAGTACAGCAAGTAAATCTTTGAGCTGGGCATCAAGTTCATTCTGATAGCTCAGCTTGTGCTCCATAAGGTGGAGATAATAGTCAGTATAAACAGGGGTAAACTGAGCTCGCAGGAGTAAGCAATTACGATGGCGAACGAAGATCGACTCCACTTTTGTGAAATCATCAACAGGCTGCATGGATTCGGACATGGGAAAAAATTTGCTGGTTTTCAGAGTTCAGAGTTCAGATCTCAGTTTAATCACTCACTCGGCGAGGTGGGTCATATACTGAAAATTGAATACTGAAAACTGAATACTCCCGCGCCGCGGGCAAAAAAAGATCAGGCTCGCAGGTTTCCCTACGAGCCTGATACACACCTACACTATGTATACAAAACAATGAAAATTACACTGTGAGTAACTTAGGCAAACACTTACGCGGTGTCTGCTTAGTCAATTACGATGGTTTTCGGTTCAGCTTTCACTTTGCGCGGAATTTCCAGATAAAGAATTCCGTCTTCAAGTTTGGCACTGATTTTTTCTGTATCCACCTCTTCGGAAATTCTGACGCGGCGCTTCACCTTACCGAGAAAACTGCGAGCCTCGTCTTCGGTTACTGCGGTCACGTTGAGAAATTCTTCATCGGCGTGGAGTTTCACCTCGTCCTTTTTGAATCCCGGCAACTCAAACCGGAGGTTCCAGCCGAGCGGGGTTTCAGATCCATTTTCATTATCACGTTTTTCCTCCACACTGCACTTGTTATCGCTGCAGGATAGAGGAGACGCTGCGCCGAGAGCGTGGTTTACGAATCGGTCAATATCATTGAGGAAGCCGTTGGTAATAGGATAGTTGGTTATCATGGTATTTTGTTGGTTATGGTTTCAGAATCATAGTTGCAAGGTGTGTGCCAAACCATCATTACAATCACAACTCACTTATTATAGGTTACATATAAACCTAAATACCTATTCCGATTACCCTCAACCATAGTGCAAAGCGCCATTTTGTCACCTTTTCTGACCCAGCGTGACATTACTGCGCAAAAAAACGGTCACCGGGTATTCCCGATGACCGTTGATGTATTTTTTTCGCTTGGTTTAGGCGGTAGCTGGAGCCTTCTTATCGAGGGCTGCCTTCGCCTGCTCTACAATGCTGTTAAAAGCATCGATGTCGTGAACGGCAAGATCGGCGAGGATCTTACGATCCACCTCGATGCTCGCGGCCTTGAGGCCTTCAATGAAACGTGAATAAGTCAGATCCTGTGCACGGACACCAGCGCTGATACGCTGAATCCACAGACGGCGGAACTGTCCCTTACGCTTCTTACGGTCACGATACTCATACGATTGCGCCTTGCGGACGGCGTCCTTGGCGTAGCGGTAGAGTTTCGAGCGAAAACCGCGGAATCCTTTGGCGCGTTTGAGAATGCGCTTCCGGCGTTTGCGGCTTGCTGGGCTATTAGTTGCTCTTGGCATGTTTCTTTTTTCTGGAACGGACGGTTATTTTCACACCTCCCGCAGTCTCGTCCATTCGATCCCGATTCTCTGTTAATTAGATAGCCGGGAAGGCTGCGTGGAGGCCACTCGTGATGCGAGTGGGTGGCGTTGGCCGCCGTATTGGCGTTTGTAGACGCCGATTCTTGCTGACTAGGCAAAAGGAAGAGAAGCCTTAACGGCTTTCATATCTGCGTCGGAAACTAGGGCAGCCTTACCCAGATTGCGTTTCCGCTTCTGGTTCTTCTTTGTAAGAATGTGGCGTTTTCCCTGCTTACGGCGTAGAATCTTCCCTGTGCCCGTCACCTTGAATCTTTTAG
>JBGCEU010000017.1:0-15875 GCA_045106535.1 Akkermansiaceae bacterium
CCGTTCAAGTGCAGCGTCTGAAATAGCAAACACAGCCAATCCGGGAGGCAATGCTAGTGCTTTTTGCACACCTGCAAGCACAACATCGATACCAAGTTTGTCCATTTCCACAGGAACGGCGGATAGCGAGGAAACCGTATCCACCACTAATAGAACGTCGGGAAATTCATTCACCACCGCAGCAATGCCTGCAAGATCATTCATCACGCCAGTCGATGTTTCATTGTGCACCAGTGTCACCGTATCAAAGCCACCTTCCGAAAGCTTTGCTCGCACAGCTGCCGGATCAATGGCTTCACCCCACTCGACTTGAATTTTTTCAGCTTCCTTACCACAGCTCTGAGCTACCCCATACCACTTGTCAGAAAAGGCGCCACAGCACAGGTTTAGCACCTTAGTCTGAACCAGATTGCGGATCGCTCCCTCCATGACTCCCCATGCTGACGAGGTCGATAGATAAACTGGGCGCTCAGTGCCAAGGATCGGCTTCAAATTTGGCTGAATACTCTCGTACAGCGCTTCAAAGTCACCACCACGGTGGCCAATCATCGGTTGGCACATGGCTTCATACGTTTCAGGGGCAATATCCACTGGGCCGGGGATATACAACTTGGGTAATTGGATCTGGATAGCGTCTGGCATCGCGAGGCGAATATTCCCGATTCTCTCCTATTGTCAAAGCCAGAGAGTGTCAGAAAAGTAGAATATCTATGTGCTCATTGACATCATTAGCCCATTCTTGCTAGGGTGACAGCAGATACAAAGTATCTTTGATCAGTAATGAACCCCCCTAAACGATTTTTATCTATATTCAGTCGTGTTGCAATGATGCCGCTTGTATCTGTAGCCTTAATGGCAGGCCTTACTTCTTGCGAGGACAAGGCTCTGGTACAGAAAAATGAGCAGCTGCGCCAAAAAGTCAACGAACTGGAAAAAGAGGCAGACATTGCCAAACTATCAGCTGGCGAAGACCCAGGTGATCAGTCGGAGGCAATCAAAACAACGAGTACAGAACATCAAAAAACGCTCGCCAAACTGGAGGAGCTAGATGCTGAGCGCGAAAAACTTGAGAAGGAACTTGTTCAAAAAGAGAAAGAGTTCCGAGCTTATCAAAAAAAATATCCTGTTGAGTAGTCTGGTGAAATTATTAACATCCTACTAATCCATTATGCTCACTGATTTACTAACGAGTTCAAAAGGTCCAGGTGTCATTGGAACTTTTCTTGCTATCATCGTGTTGGCCGGCTTTGGAGGGCTTATGGTTCTGGTTACAGACAATTCGAAAGGCCCCGGGCTTGCCACACAAATCAAGGACAAGAAAAGTAAGGTGAACTCCCTGCAGGAGCAGATTAAATCATGGCAAAAAGCTTCGGTCGAATACAAGCAACGTCGTGTAAAGCAACGCGAACTTAATTCAGCCGTGGCCAGCCTTCAGCGCAAAAAGGCACAGGTGAAAAACACTCTCGAAGAGCTTGAAGGCAAGAAAGGAGAAATCCAAGCCGTTGGAAACAAACTCGAGGAATATAAAAAACAGTACCGTATTGCAGAAAGAGCCCGTGCGGTGGGAGAGACAATGGCGACTTTAGAAACCAAAGAAGGTAAGGTCTATGAGGGAGTCAAGATAAGGAAAATTGACGCTATGGGAATCAATATCCAGCACAAGAATGGCTTCACCCGTGTCAATTACCAGCACCTGCCCGATGAGATACAAGACAGATTTCAATTTAGTGAGGAAGATGCAGCGGCATTGAAAAAAACCGAAACGGCAGTGGTTCAAAAATCCGTTCAGGGTGGCAAACAGTATAAGCTAGCAAGGCAAATACTTGACCGCAGGACCCGTTTGCTCGCTATCGGTCAAGATATCGCAAAGTTCACTTCAGAGGTGAAGACTCAAGAAGCAGAAATCGCGGCTAATGAAATCGCGATCAAAACCGCTACTGAAAGGGCGCAGTATTATCGTAGCTTGCCAAATCGTGGACTCAATTGGGACAAAGCCAAGAAACAAGAGCAGCGCGTAGATACCCTGCAAAAAAGAACTTCACGTTCGAAAAACACTATCTCCAGCCGCACCACCGCCATCACAAAGCTTAAACAAGAAGATGCGAAACTTAAATCCGAGATCAGTAATATTCAGCGAGAGCTCAACAAGCTAAAGAAGAAATAGATTATGAAAAACCCATTCATAGCGGACGAAAATGCGGGTGTGCTTGGATTGCTCACCGGATTGATCATTGTTGTTTTTGTCGCGCTCGGGTTATCACTACTCGTGAACAAGGAAATTTCTTTGCCTTCCTCAGCGAATAGTAAATTGCGGATAGGTAACGATCAGCTACAATCAAAAATAAGTAGACTCGAAATTAGAATTGAGGGGCAAAAACGTGCCAGTCAGCTTGCGGCAAAGAATCGAGAGCAGGCCACGCTGCTGAGCGATATCCAAGAGCAGATAGGTTCAGCAAATGAGGAAATTAAGATTCTCGATAAACTGATCTCCAGCAAACAAACTGCTATCACGTTGATCGAGCAGGGTAAAAAAAGTCACAGCTCAAAATACCGTGATCATGTTCGTGCGGAAGCACTTGGGAAAACTTTTGATTCGGTAGTTTCCCGTTTAGGCAAAGAGTATGAAGGTGTCAGAATCATGGATATATCAGAAGTGGGCGTCACCATCGGGCATCGTCACGGTGTGGCGCGATTGGACTACAGTGAGATGCCCAAGAAGTGGAAGACGGATCTCATGTTCTCAGCCGCTGAGGTAGCCAAAGCAAAACTCGCAGAGCGGAAACACGAGTCCGATTTACGTAAGGCTATTGCCGCAAAGCTCGCTAAAAATAGAAAGAAGGAGAAGGATGCTTCCTCAGCAAATGAAATCGAGAAGCTTCGACGTCAGATTGCTACAGTCAGCATGAGATTAGCGTCAGCCCAAACTGAGGCTAGCTTGGCGAATAATAAATTATCCTATCAGCGTAGTTTGAGTCAGACTCGTCGCTATGCGCGGTCTTCTTACCGTCGATACAATTATTCTACGGGAAGCTATTCCACAGGGTATTATCGCCCTCGATACCGCATCACACTGAATACCGCTAATAAGTCAGTGCCTGGCAGTCTAGAGACTTGGGAACAGCGTGCTACACGCTACCAGCGTGTCGCTGCTCGCTACAGCGCACAGTTAAGCGTTTTGCAAAGCAGGCTTCAGGCAGTCGATCCTACCTATTATGTCACGCCTGAGGTGAATCGGTAGGCTCTGATGATGAGGTCACTCTCCGCGAGTTGAATTCTTGAATTTCCCTTGCAATCCGCTGGTTTTCTGGTTTATTCCCGCCTCCCGCACAAGGGCATACTGGCAAGGAGCTGGTTTGAAAACTAACTAATACCAATGAGTACAGACACCGATACAGCAACTGACGTTGCTACTGAAACAGGCGACGCATCTGTCGACGCCATCGTAGAATCATCCGCCAAAGGCATCGCAGCCGAGGATATCAACCCAGCTGACTTTCAGCTCCACGAAGGAGACACCGGAAGTGCAGACTTTCAGGTTGCCCTTCTCACCAAACGCATCAAGCACCTGACTGACCACATGGGAAGCCACAAGAAGGACTTCTCAAGCCGCCGCGGACTTCTCCGCCTCGTCGCTCAACGTCGTAAACTTCTCGATTACCTTAAGGGTGAGTCCGAGGAGCGCTACCAGAAGCTGATTAAAGGCCTCGGTCTGCGTCGCTAACTAGAATTTTCGCAAGCGGTCACAGTGCATCTGTGGCCGCTCTGCTTATATCACCATATCATTCGCGCTTCTAGTCTCACGCGACTGAATGGTTTTTGGGAACAGCCTTTGAACCCTTTCGCGAAATATTGATTTTCGCACCCCAACTTCCCGGATCTGCTCAATTAATGAATTGTTAGAACCGGAGGCTTTACCCAAAGAAATAAAAAACGAGACGCATATACTCGCAACGCAATCATTGGCGTGGCGAGTTTCAAAACCAAGAAATAGAAGAAAAAAGAAATGAACCTAGAAATAGAAACAATAACGATCCCTGTGGGATCTAACCCGATCACCATTGAGACGGGTAAATTGGCCAAGTTGGCCGACGGAGCTGTTGAAATCAGATCCGGAGAAACCGTTGTTCTTGTGACAGCCGTTTCACAATCCAAAATCCGCGAAGGTCAGACCTGGTTCCCCCTGTCTGTTGAATACAAAGAGCGCGCTGCTGCAGCGGGTACTTTCCCCGGTGGCTACTTCAAACGCGAAGGCCGTCCTACCGAAAAGGAAGTCCTTACCTGCCGCATGACTGACCGTCCACTGCGTCCGCTTTTCCCGAAAGGCTACCTTTACGACACCCAAATCATCGCTCTGATGCTTGCTGCTGACGGCGAGAATGATGCTGACATCCTTAGCATGAACGGTGCATCTGCCGCTCTCGCGATCTCAGACATCCCATTCGCTGGCCCCATCGGTGCCGTGCGTGTTGGCCGTGTTGATGGTGAGTTCATCGTGAACCCAACATTTGAACAGCGTGAAGACAGCGATCTCGATCTCGTCTACGTAGGTAACAAAACTGAGGTCATCATGATCGAAGGTGCCGCCAACGAGCTGCCAGAAGCTGAGTTTGTAAAAGCTCTCCACTTCGCCCAAGAGAACGTCAACGTTATCGTTACCGCGATCGAGGAACTTGCTGCTAAAGTCGGCAAGCCTAAGCGCGACTACACCGTGACCGTTGCCAAGGAAGACCTGCTGGAAATCGCATACGAAGTTGCCGGCGACCGCATCGAAGACGCCATCTACGCCCCCAACAAAGTTGAGCGCGGTAAGAAAGTAGGCGCACTTCGCGACGAAGTAGAAGCTACTCTTAAGGAGCGTGTTCCTAACGTATCTGAGTTCGAGATCGAACAGTGCTTTGAGTACATCCAGAAGAAGGCATTCCGTATCGCTATCATGGAAAAAGGCGTCCGCGCCGACGGCCGTCAAGTTGGCGATCTCCGCGAACTTTACTCAGAGGCAGGCACACTTCCACGTGTGCACGGATCATCGATCTTCGCTCGTGGCGAAACTCAAGCTCTCGCAACAGCCACTCTCGCTCCTGCTGATGAGTGTATGTATTACGATAACTATGCCGGTGGTGAAGACAGCAAGCGCTTCTTCCTTCACTACAGCTTCCCCCCATTCTCCGTGGGTGAAGCCGGTCGTTTCGGTGGCATGAACCGTCGTGAAATCGGTCACGGTGCGCTCGCTGAGCGTTCTATCGAACCAGTCATCCCATCCGTCGAGGACTTCCCATACGCCATGCGTGTGACTTCCGAAGTTCTTGAGTCAAACGGCTCATCCTCCATGGCAACGGTTTGTTCCGGCACCATGGCTCTGCTTGACGCAGGTGTGCCACTTATCCGTCCAGTTGGCGCGATCGCCGTCGGTCTCGTTACTGAGATGGACGAAGACGATAACATCAAGGAATACAAAACTCTGCTCGATATCATCGGAAGTGAAGACTTCTACGGTGACATGGACTTCAAAGTTTGCGGAACCAGCGAAGGTGTAACGGGCTACCAGCTTGACCTTAAGCTCCCAGGTATCCCGCTCTCCATCCTTGAGGAAGCTCTTGTGCAAGCTACTGATGCTCGCGGTATCGTTCTCCAGAAAATGGAAGACACCATCGCAGGGCCAGCCGCTCTTTCCGAGCACGCTCCACGGATCGAATCCACCAAGATCGACCCAGAACGCATCGGTGAACTCATCGGGCCAGGAGGTAAGAACATCAAAGGTATCCAGGCTGAGTCCGGTGCTGACATCAACATCGAGGACGATGGCACTGTGCACGTCTACGCTTCCAAGAAAGAAAGCCTCGACCGTGCGATGGAGATGATTAAGCAGATGTTCGCTGAAGTCGAAGTAGGAACGGTCTACACCGGTCCTATCGTCTCTACGACGAACTTCGGTGCATTCATGCAGATCATGCCCGGAAAAGACGGCCTCATCCACATCTCCGAGCTGGCCGAAGGCCGCGTGGAGAAGACCGAAGACGTTGTTAAGAAAGGCGACACCGTCACTGCGAAATGCATCGGTGTTGACGATCGTGGACGCGTCAAGATGTCCATCCGCGCCGCAGCCCGCGAAGCCAAGCAAAGTGAGGCCAGCGAAGAGCCAGCTGAAGCATAACGTAAAAGAGGTTTTCAACCTCTTTATCAACCAAGTCAAGAGCTTGAAAAGCTCTTCTACGGCGTGTCACGAAAGTGGCACGCCGTTTATTTATTTATTGCGCTTTGGCATTGGCTGAATTCCCCCGTGAAGTGTCGTTTTTGGCGTTCCTTCAATAAACTCACCGTCTGCCTGAAGCTGGAGGTCATCTGCAGTCCATAGCTTTTTGTCAGGGCCTGCGGAGCGGATATCCCAGCGTCCTGCTGAAACAGGGTGGATAAAGAGGGGCGTTTTCCAGCGGTCTATGATTTCACCCTCGGCATTAAAAACGGGGTGCGTATCTGGAAGGAAGCGTTGTTTGTGCGGGTTCTCACCTCGGAAGGCATCTGCGAGATCGGCATTGCAGCCAATCGGCAAGTTGGCGTGGTTTTTTACCAAGGTGATGTAACTCAGGCTGAGACGGCTGATGCCTTGGAGATCATCGCGCAGTGTTGTGTGCTCGCTCGCGTAGTCGCGAAGAAGTTTCTCTCCGATGAGATTACCAGATGGAAGCTGCTCTGACTCTGGTGTCGGTAGTGGCGGCTTGGGCAGGCTAACCTCCTGTGGAGGTGGGGCTGCGGGTTTACTGCCTTTGCCCCAGTAATAGAACATCACAAGTGCTACCAGTAATGCGAGTGCCTTAATATACTTCTTAAGCATAGTTAGGAAAGGAATCCGAGAGGTCTGTTTACGGCGGCAAGGGTGTGGAAGCTCTCAATGTTAGGTAACACGGTGTCCATGTTCGTCTGGCTGACGCCAAACCAATCGAGAAGCTCACAGAAGTATTCATCCACAGATACCTTGGGGAAAATTCTGCCACCACGACCAATATCGTCTGGGCCATTGATGGCGAGTGACGCGTAGTTGCCGACGATTTTTCCACCATCAACGGGCATTCCTAACACAAATTGGTTGCCAGACCACGCGTGGTCAGTTCCTTGTCCGTTAGAGCGTAGTGTGCGAGCGAAGTCTGAGCTTGAGAAGGTGATTACCTCGTCTCCGAGGCCTAGTGTTTCCAGGCAGTTTTGGTAGGCGTAAAGATTGGCATCGAGGCTGTTAAGTAAACTCTCTTGGGCGTTTAGGAGTTCGCCGTGGTTATCCCAACCGCCGTATTCTACGAAAAGAGTCTGACGGCAGAGCTTCAGTGTCTCACGAATGGCAATGGTGCGGATGGCAGCTTTGAGCTGGTTACCTAGGTAGTCGTCGAGGAAGCCCGCTGCGTTAATCGTGGCCTCGACATCCTGGCCATTCACCGTGCCGGGGCTATCGAAGCTGGTCTGAAACTGCTCGGCTCGCTCGATGCTGTCGGCTGTGTTTTTGCGGAATGCTTGCTGGAAAATATTCCGGTAGTGCTCGTTCATCGGATCGGATGCGAGTTCCTTCAGAGTGCGGTTTTTTACTGATACCGAATCGTTGGCATTGCCGTGAGGCCCTGTAAACGACAACGCACCGTTCGAGGTCAGAACGAATTGTCCTTCGTTCAAACCTGTTTGGAATACGGTGTTGCCGTTGATTGAGAAATTCATCGGCATGTAAAAGCCGTTTGTTTGCTCTGTGTTGAGTGTCGAATGAAGCACATCAGCAGCACGACCTGCCCAGCCGCTTAAGATCGTCTGACCCTGCGGCACGGAAGTTTGCCACTGCTCAGTTTGGTCACTGTGCGAGAACAGCGCTTTGGGCAAGGGGATGTTGCCACTTTCATAAGCAGCCTTGTCTGCTATGGGTTGTGTTAAAGTACCGATGTTTGCGATGAAGGATAGTCGTTTTTTGTTAGGCTCAGCGGTAGTGCCTTCAAAAAGCTCTTTGAGTCGAGTGCAGCTTGGGTGGATGCCGTAGCTTCGACCTGCTGGATCGGTGTAGGCCGCGCCACCCTCGGTCGTATTCAGCGGCAAGAAATTGGGATTAGTGATCTGCTCAGCAGGGGGGGCTTCTGGGTTAAAAACAACGGGTGCTTTTGCGGGGTTAGACAGCGCGAGATTGGATCTTGCCGCGGCGTAGTGATCGTATGGGCCGTCATTCGCGGGTGTGGTATCGGCGGGTAGCAGCATGTTATAGCTGTCGCAGCCACCGGAGAGGAACAGGCAGACCAGAGTTTTCCTGCCGACTCCTTGTCCTGCGTCTGCGGCGACGGCGTTGTTCGCCATTTGTAAATTGAGAATGGTGGAAAGCACAGATGTGGATCCGAGCGCAGCACAGGACGCCTCACCAAGGAATTTGCGTCTGGATAAATTACGGGACATGATTTTGAAATGGTTAGATGGTTTATTTTTGAGTAGCGCCTTCGGGACACATCATCGTGAGATACGCGGCTAAGAGAATGCGTTCGTCCTCGGAGAGCTCTGGCGTGGCGAGAGCTGTCAGGATGACGCTTCGTGATCGGACTGACATATTTCCTGCCGCCAGCAGAAGGTTCATGTGGTCTAAAAGAGATTCGTTTGATGCTGCTGCCTTACGCGCTTCGGTGAAATTCAGCGGATAGCGGTAGTCCTGCCAACCCGACCGGAAACCCGTGCCGAGGTAATCCCACATGAGGTTAGGGAATGATATTGATGAGTAGCTATCCGTGATCTGGAAAACCGGGCTGACCAGGCCGGCATCACGTATCACTCCTGGAGCTTGGTAGCCTGGCTTGTAAAAATTAAACACGCTGGGTGCATTCATCGGTTCCTGAAACGATAGACCTGCGTAGAGTTCGAAAGGATTCCACCAAGCGAATCCAGGGTGGGTTTCTCCGAGGCCAAAAGCACGCGCCATGGCCATCGTGCGGATGACGGGCTCGCGTAGTTTTCCATAGGTGACATCTGTTGCGGAGTGCTTGATCTCACGAGCTTCCTCATCGAGCAGAATAGCTTTCGCCACAGCTGCTAGATCGCCGCGGACGCCTTGACCGTTGTCTACGAACACACTTTGCACGCGCTGCACATAGGCAGGTGATGGATTTGCAGTTACCAGAAACTGGATGAGCTGCTTACTGATGAATACAGGTGTGTTAGGGTGGTTGAAGAGATGATTGAGCGCATCTTCGATGTCTTTGTTAGCATTCTCCGCTGATTGGCTGCGTGCTGGGATGACAAATCCCCCGAGGAGGGTTTTACTGCCGAAGTCATGATGCTCAGCATGTATCACCATCGGGCGCATGAAATGATCTTCAGCCCAACCGCCTGAACCCCAGCCCCACTCGGAGTCATACCACAGGCCTGTAAAAATTCGGGCAAGCTCGGTGATTTCGGCATTGCCATATGTTGGGATTGGCTCGCCTTGGTTGTCGAGCGTCCGAGTTCCATCTGGATTGAGCTGCCATAGCCCTACCGAAAACAGCTGCATCACCTCGCGTGCGAAGTTTTCATCAGGGAAGCGACCGATTTCCAAATCGGCCTTCTGATTTCCGACGTGGCTGAGATACCAGCCCATGCACGGATGGTAGGCGACTTTTTTCATGATATCGCGATAGTTCCCGAGACCATGCTGAACGAAGATGTCATAATAATTCGTCAGTGGCTCTGGTTTGTCCTCCAGAGTGGCATCACGTCTTGAGATGACGAGTATTTGTGAGAGGGCGAATGCCATGCGCTGGCGTAATTGATCTTCGCCCGACACGGCGGCGCGGGCAAAGGCGGTGGAGATATTTGATCCGCGGACTGTGCTGCTTTCAGGAGCAGCATCATAAGATTGGTCAGCACGCGGGCCGTTGTGATCGGCTTTGATTTGCTCGATGTATTTGCTGTGCAGGGTGGGGGGCTTTGCTATCTGGTCAGCAATCCATCCTTCGTAGCCGAGGTTTTGGACACGCGTTATTTCAGCCATCGTGGGGCCAAATGTTGCTTGAGTAAGGAAACGTGAGGCTGATCGCTTGGATAGGATTCCTGAGGTTGATGAGCCCGGTAATCCGCCGCTATTTGACGATCCGTGAAGCATTTCCAGATAGTTCAGGTAGTCTCCATGAAGCGTGGTGCCGTTGACGTTGACGAGGGATGTGCGTGTTGAGCTTCCCGTGCCAGAGCCTCCGTTGTTACTCGCAGTTCCTAAGACCATTTCTTCCGCCCAGTCTGTTAGCCCGTCAATATCTGTGTCTCTGTCAGATGTTTGGACTTTGTAGAAATTTCTGTCCGGGTTTGAAGTGATGGCGTTGGGAATGGTTTGATAATTCATTCCATTCATCAGTGTGCGTGAGGGTAATCCTGTCGCGGGATCCCACCCATTGAGGGAATTACTCACGTGGACTGAGAAGTCTTTGCCGTGAACATCCGGCCATTCAAGAATGATGTCATTTCCAGATTGGCTAACACCTGATTTCGGGTGCGACTGGGCATCCATCGGGTCGGTTCCCGCAATGCTTTCCTGAAGGTTCGAAAAGCCATCTCCGTCGTCGTCAGCTAATGCTGATAGCCCTGAGACGCCTGCCCACATTTCCCAGGCATCGGATAGACCATTGCCATCGATATCTTCAAGATTCGAGGGTGGGGCGAAATTGAAGAAGCTTGGGAATGATTGGTCTGAGGTGGCGTCAGTTCCGTGGGCTAACTCGACATCATCATCCACGCCGTCGCTGTCGCTGTCCTTCAAGTTCGGATTGGTGCCAGCGAGATACTCGTCGACATTAGATACACCATCACCGTCGGCATCCGCATTTGGAAGTAGGTCGCCTCCGTGAGTCGTTTCCCATGCATCATCCATGCCGTCGTTGTCCAGGTCAGTGACGCCAAATGAAGAGCGGCTGATGACAACAGCGACACCTTCGGCGGTATCTACGCTAATGGCATTATCAACACCGTCAGCGGCCCAGATAGCGGTGCCGTTTCTAACCCCGGTTGATGAGGAACGCATACCTGTTTGGGTGGAGGAGTTGATGAGAACGGGATTATTTGCATCACTGAAATCATAGATAGCAAAAGTGAGCGTCCAGGTGTTATCCGCATCTCCATATACGGCTGGCAACACAGGTGGATCTTCTTGGGCAGTAAACTGAAAACGCAGCGGAATGGTATCGTCGACGCGACCTTTCATACTGAGCCCCAATGTTGAAGCAAGATCAGGAGGTGGGTTGCCACTACCGTTGTCATACCAGGTAGAATAAGGATTATTGTTTCGATAGAAGACGCCGTATCGACTCGAGTTATAGTAAGTGATGCTGCCTTCCTCATAGCTGATTCCCATGGTGAGGGTGCCACTCCAGTTGGTGCCTTTGAGGCGAGCCTCAAGCTGGAACAATATTTCCTCTCCCCATTGGTTGGTGGTGATGAGACCGGTGCCGTGATCGAGTAACATACGTGCATTGTCGACCGTCCAGACCCAGCGGTGATTTACGCTGTCCCATGCGGGAACGGTTGTTGTGGTTGGGGTGATGGCATTGTCTGCGGGATCAGTGCCTGCGAGAATTTCATCGTAGTCGTTGGTGCCATCAGAATCCGTGTCGGCGAGAATTGGGCTGGTCACGTATGGGTTCGCTAGGATTTCCACACCGTCGAGAATTTTGTCGCCATCCGTATCCGAGAGTAATGGATCTGTGCCATGTGCTGACTCCTGACCATCGAGAAGCCGATCTTTGTCGGTATCGGGGTCGTTGGGATCAGTGCCCGCGAGGAATTCAGCGTAGTTGTGTAGGTTGTCGTTGTCGGCATCTGCGCTGGCATCATTGACCTGTGGATTGAAGCCATGCCTGATCTCGTAGGAGTCGGGCATGTTGTCACTGTCTGTATCCTGGGAGACGTTAACCAGCTGGATAGCATGTATGCCGGTGTTGCCGGAAATAGATGCATTTTGAATCGTAATAGTCGGCCCGGTGACGTTTCGATAGATTACGTAATTAGAAGCGAAAGCATCAGGATCAGTCGTCGCCGTAGCTTCGATAAAGCGAATAAATGGGGGCGTGACATTAGTGAGGTAAAATCGGTCGGTGCCCGAGTCATTATTCAGTCGCACTGCACCTTTGCGGAAGTTGTTAAACGCACCCACGTAAACATAAACGTCATAGGTGCCCGGAGGAACATTACTGAGTGCAATTTGTGTGGGCGTGCCGGAAAAATCCTGGTTTCCATCGAGGTATCCAGTCCAAAGCTTCTGATCGGGCGATCCGATGTTTCTGCTATACCAGCTGTTCGCGGATGACCAGGTGGCGGTGATACCTGAGTTAGTATTTGCACTGTCGACAAGGTTAGATACCGCGCCGGAAGCATCCGTGTTATGACTTAGTGGATCCGTATTGTTCCAGAACATCTGGGGGAACACACCAGTGGTTTCGTAAGTCTCGATGATGGTATTTGGTCGGTATGTTGAGGTGAAACAGAGGCCGACAGCACCATGGAAAAGGAGGGGGGTGTTAGAGTTGCTTTGGGCGTTGGTGCCGAGGGCGATTTCCATGGGGTCGGGTGCACCATCTGTATCCGAGTCAGCGAGTAGGGGATTGCTGGACGTTTCCTGACCATCTAGCAGGGTGTCGCCATCTGTGTCAGGGTTGAGCGGGTCTGTGCCTGCTACGTTTTCCTGTCCATCCGTTAGGCCGTCATGGTCGGTGTCGGCAGCTAGAGGTGATGTTCCGTCAGTGAATTCCTGGGCGTTGGTTCGACCATCCATATCAGGATCTGCTGCTGCATCGGCCGGGACATTATCGTCGAAGCCATAAAGCTCCTCCCACCAGAGGGGAATGTTGTCGTTGTCTATGTCTGTTAGTGCGTCTGTATCCACGGATAGCGATACGAAATCAATACGGATCCAGCTATTGGGAGTGCCGCCTACCCAGCGTAGCTCTACCGTGTTACCAGCTGTCGAAGTTGCATTGACTGAGCTTGCAATAAATGTGGCATCGAAACGGTGGTTCCGTAGGATTCCTGTCGCACTGGCAACGACGACACCATTCACACGCAGCTCGATGTCTCTGCTGCCGAAGCCTGGGCCAGAACCAGGATTTTCCCAGCGGCCACCGCCGAAAAACTCGGTCTGTAAGCGAAAACGTGATGTGTTAGACGCCTGAGTCGAGCTAAGGTTGAAATGGATTGTATTGCTCGCGTCAGAGGGGTTCAAAGCCCACTCAAAATTGATCGTTGGCTCATCATTGGTGAGTGAACCAATGCCGGAGGGGTAGTTCCCCGCAAAATAATAATGGTCATCGGCATCAGTCGCGCTGCCATTTCCAGCTGTGACGTTGTAGTCCTCGGAGGAAAAGCCGCTCGTGCTATCGTCATCGTTTCCTAACTGCCACACCGGGGAAAATGTTTGTGCAGATGCGCTCAAAGAGAGTGCAAGTATGAGTGAAGTGGTGTGGTGTTTCATAGAATGGGTGAATTATCTTTTTCTTCTGATCAACAGAATGGCGCATGCGGCGAAAAACATGGCTGAACTCGATGGCTCCGGAACCAGTGTGATATTATCCACGGTGAAAGAGCCTGGAACGGCGGCACCTTTAAAGTCCCCAGCATTCGGATTGTGAAGAACTCTGATTTGGGAAATGTCAGCAAGTGCTGCGGCAAGATCATTTCCGCCAGCGGCTCCTAATGAACTGCTATCTAAATCAAAGCGGAACGTGCCACGCTGGCTTGGTGACAGTGATACTGGTACGATTGATGTCCAGCGATTGCCTCCTGCTCCACCCTCAACACCTATACGTATCGAAAGATTTAGCCCGCTGTTATTGACAAGATCCATTTTGACAGCGGTGATTCCTGCTGCGGAATAGTTGCCCGTCCAGTTAGGTGTGCTATTTGGCACCACGAGACGCGATCCTACACCTCCGCCACCACTGGATGTAACGAGGAGGATGCTGTTGAACGGGCCATCCGGTTGGATCGAAGTTTGATTGCCACTAAATACGGGGTGTTGCCAACCGTCTTTGTTACTGCCCTCGAAGTTACTGCTGTGGGCTAGCGTTGCTGCAGTCAGTTGACCGGTAATTAGAAAAGTATTCAGAACAGATAGCGCGTGTCGAAAATTTACCATGTCAATACTCATAACATATTGGAGGTTGTGTCACCAAGGATAGTTTTTTAATTTTTGCTAATATTCGCGGTTTCCGACATAAAATAGATGGATTTGCGAGGCAAAAACCAAGATTTTAGCACTAGGGGGCTATTTTTATCAAGAAATTGCCGTCTCCGAGAGCCCGCATCTACCTTTACAGATCGTTGAGATGCATGACTCGGCTTTCGCCTTGCTCATTGGTCTGCCAGATTTTTCCACTATCCACATCCATCGCACTGAGCCATCCTCCACCGTAAGCGCAGGTGTCTAGGCAGACGGCATGACCTTGATTGTTGGGCAAGTCTCCCTGAATAGTATGGCCGCAGATAACGGTTTTTCCCGAGCAGTGTGGCTGCTGCTGATAGAAGCGCTGGTAGTAATATGTTTCTCGATCCTGCTCGTCGACGGGTAGGCGAGCCTCCAATCCAGCGTGTACGAGAATGTGGTTTTTAAGTTCGTGGTAAAGACCAGCCGATCTGATAAACTCCCAATGGTCTTCGGGGATGTCATCGAAGCTGCCGCCATAGGAATCCAACGTGTCCATGCCACCACACATGTCACTCAGGAATCGCTGCTCGTGATGCGGAGCTTCCAGCGCGCGTATCATCTGGATTTCATGGTTACCCATGAGATGAATGAGGTTGTGGCTTTGTCTGAATTCTAATAGCCGATCAATCACGCTTTTTGAGTCGGGTCCGCGATCTACGTAATCACCGAGTGTCACAACAAGATCATTTTCGTCCAGCTGAATGAGATCGAGCATTGTGTCCAGTGACGTCAGGCAGCCGTGAATGTCTCCGATTGCGATATGCATGATAATGAAGGGTAAAAAAAATCCGCCAGAGGACTGATCCGTGGCGGGAAATGAGTAGCTATCCTATATAAAGAGTGGTGGCCCGACCCGGAATCGAACCAGGGACACAAGGATTTTCAATCCTCTGCTCTACCAACTGAGCTATCGGGCCTCACTCTTGTTTGCGATCCGCTTTGCAGCGGGCGCGGGGAGGGTTTAGTGTCGAGTTGCTGGAATGACAATAGAAAAATGGTGGAAAATGTGGTGAGAGTCAATCAGCCGACTAATAGGCAAAAAAAAGCACCCCCGATGGAGTGCCTTGGTTTTAGACTAGGCTGGGAACCCTAGACCTGATGTTAAGACTCTTTGTCCTCAGCAGGCTTGTCCCTCTGAAATCTCCAGCGGATAGCATGTCGCTTGGAAGCGGTGCGTTCTTTGCGCTGTTTACGCTGGGTGACAGTCTCGAAAGAACGACGACGGCGCATTTCCTCAAGAATGCCCTCGGAGTCAAGTAAGCCTTTAAGACGTTTGAGCGCACGGTCTACGGGCTCACCTTTTTGAATTTCTATACCTCTCATTGTGTATGATTTATTGGATGGATTTGATTGAATCAGTGCCTGCCATGCTGGGTTCCACTGCCGGCGGGAGGCGGAAGCTAGGTGTCGTCAGGTCGCTGGTCAAGCACGAAAGATACAGAAATTGGCTCTCGATATGGTGTGATCAGACAAATTGTATGATCTGGCCAAAAAACCAATAATAATGACTTCTCGTGTTGACACCCCAGCTGGAATAAAGCATTTTAATTGGGTTACGATGATTCTCAAGAATGTTGATTCGCAGGTCTAGCGCATAATTCATTAATCTACACGTCAACCTACTGTTCCTATGAAAAAAATAACTATCTACACATTAAGCGCCATTTTAGTTAGCGCTTCAATAACCTACGGACAAAATTCAGCATAC
>JBGCEU010000170.1:0-5868 GCA_045106535.1 Akkermansiaceae bacterium
GTGTTAGAATCCCTCACCGGAATCAAGCGCGCGGGTGCAGATATCATCCTGACCTATTTTGCCAAGGATGCGGCAACATGGAGTGCAAGTTTATAACTTGCGGTAACCTAGGTTCACATTCTGCCACGGATTACAAACCCGCACTCCAGACCAGCAGCGCTGCCAGCAATATCAGCACCAGACCAAACGCAAGGTCAAACCAGTGTGCCGCCCTCAGATAACGCTCACGAATGATGGGTGACTGGAGAATGAAGACCCAAGCGCACCATAGGACAAGGCCTTCAATGACAATCGTCAGCCAAAGGATCATTGGCCAGTTGTCAGGCACATCGGCAACCACAAGAAAGGGAGCTGTCACTCCAGCCAAAAACACAGCCACTTTCGGATTAAGCAAATTACAGAGAAGACCTCGTTTCCAACTGGAGAATGCCGAGTCGTCGATGACCTTCGCTTTTTCCAGCGCCAATTGTTTCGCCTTCAGACCACTGTGTATGAACTGGCTTGCTAACCAGACTAAATAGGCTGCAGCACACCATTTCAGTACATGAACGATCCATCCCCCACGCCCGAGAACGACTGCGATTCCTGTGACAGCGACAGCAGCATGGAAAGCCAGCCCACATGCAATACCCACCGCCGTCCAACATCCGGATTTTCGCCCTGATGCCAGCGACGTACGAGTCAGCAAGACCATATCCGGCCCTGGGCTAAATTGCCCAATCGCCATGATTCCAGCGAATGCAAGCCACTCACCTACTACACTCATCAATAATCTTTTCTAACAAACGAAAAACAGGCTAGCCCAAGAATCACTAATTCGAAGACCAAAGAAGTACCTAGAATAAAAGTCTTCGAGTTACGATTAGCATGTTCCCGCTGAGCCTCTACTTTTAATTTACTGATAGGATCAAGCTCATCAGTCTCACCAAATTGGGTGAGATCTTTGCCTTGGATCACTATCTCACGCTGAACCAGATAAGTAACCTCACGAGATTTAGGTAGTGGTGCAGAAACCATTTTAAGCCATTTGTGAAACTTCACCATTCCTGAATCAGGCGATTTTTCCTCACCTGTTATCTCACTACTGCCATCTTCAAAATTCATTTCCACTCCCAATTTTGCCATCCCATAAGTCATTTCATGAATCTTACTTTCAGCTAACTGAATCCCCCAACTAACACCCCACACCAGAAATGCCATCAGCAGCGACAACAGTGAAGATCGTGTCCACACAGCAGTCAGCACGGCAACGCAGTATATTAGGCTGAATGCAAAAATTATGAGCCAAACAGTAGAAAACACGCCAAAGACCCATTCCCCGGTACGTAGACCAATTGCGAAAAATACAATCACACAAAAAACAAGCACCTGTATTCCTACAAAGAATAAGCTCCCAATATATTTGGTGAAGAAGAGTGTTATGCGACTCACAGGCTTTGAGACCGCGACATCAATCGAGCCAGGCTGCATGAAGTTAGGAAATACTGAACTAACAGATATGAGCCCGAGTGCGATCGCCATACCTCCCAACCAAAAAGGAACAAATATTTTCGAGAACAAAAGCAAATATAGATACTGTGCAGATTCACTATCGATCTCGAAAAACTCGCCCAGCTCAACGGATGTCAGACCAAAAAAGAAAGATATACGGTCTGACTCAATAGAAATGGAAGCATAGATAGTAGCCAGTAAAACAGATATCCCTAGAGCTATCCAAAAAAGCTTCTTTGCGGAGAGCATTCGGTAGGAGTCCCAAAGTATGGTTAAAATTTGCCTCATACCCCGCTCTCCCTACCTGGCAACACAGGCGGGCCTGCTTGCTTTTTTTGTGTACCCCCAACGGTATCGTTCTCGACAGCTTCCATAAACATTTCCTCAAGTGATTGCCGGATTTCCCTCATTTCTACGATTGTTAAGCCAGCGCTACGCAGAGCATCTAAAATCGGCTGCATTGGAACAGGATCGCTCTGGTAAATGGTAATCGTATCCGCCTCGATTTCCGCGTCATCTGCTTTCAGCTTGGATAATAGCTCAGATGGAATTCCACCTTGGATCCGGATCACATAACGGCGAGTTTTCTCAGTAAGCTCTGTAATAGTGCCCTGCCTAACAATCTCACCTTTATTCATGATCGCCACACTGTCACAGATCATCTCAAGCTCACCTAACAAGTGTGAGTTTATAAAAACCGTGCGTCCTTGATCCCGCATGGTCTGTAGTAGACTACGCATTTCTAGACGCCCTTTGGGATCGACCCCATCGGTAGGCTCATCGAGGAATACAATCTCAGGGTCATTCACTAAAGCCTGTGCCAACCCAATCCTCTGCTTCATACCTTTCGAGTAGGTGCCCATGCGGCTATTACCCCATTCCTGCATACCCACCATTTCGAGAAGTTCTCCGGCACGAATCCGAGACTGTGCAGCAGAAATGCCTGCGAGACCTGCCACGTAGCGAATAACCTCCCCTCCCTTGAGATAGTCTGGAAAACGTGCGTGCTCAGGCAGATAACCGACACGGGCAAGAGTTGGCTTATGCCCGACCGGTCTGCCCAGCATGGATCCAGCACAGTGGCTGGGTCTGACAATGCTGGTCAGAATCTTTACGAGTGTACTTTTCCCAGCACCATTAGGTCCCAACAAACCAAATACCCCGCCCTTAGAAACCTGAAGAGATACTCCGCGCAAAGCCTCGACGCCACCACGGTAACGTTTTCTTACTTCTGCGATATCGATTGCGATTTCAGACACGTGAGCGATACAACACGATCAGATATAAAGCTCAAGCACCGATCACTCTCAGGATCTATTCCGCTGTCGCGTCTTACGCGCGCTGAAAGGCTCACCACAGTAGGGGCATCGATACCAGCCCCTGAAAATCACGCTCGTTGCGACCCCAAGACGGTAGCTAACACCAAGTGCGGGTTTAACATTTTTGTGTCGCTGGCACTTTTTGCTACCCCATATCGGACTCATGCAGAGTGAACAGCTCAGCTTGGAGCTCCTCATCAAGAAAACAAGCATGGACAACAGCCAAACACTCGCTATCCCCAATCCTAGGTAAACTCCTGGCATATATTGCTCATAAAAGTAATACCCAATTGTACAAACCGCACCAATGCCGAGAAATAGGTTCACAAATAAATGTAACGCACCTATTTTAAGTAACTTACATGTATAAGAGGATCTTTGATGGTGCACGGGTGCGTGTGGGTAATTGGTGTTTTAGCCGACAGTGAAAGTTAGGGCGTGGAAACGAAGCATTTGCCGGCAGCATACACTTTAGCCCTACACAACGTCACGAACATCGACGAGGTTTCCGATAAATGCACGTTAATTATAAGCTTTTTTTAGAGAATTTGCATCAGGGTTCTCATGGTTTCGATCATTTCACCAGCGAATCGATATTTCAACAATTCCACGAAATTGAATCCAATTACTGACAGATTACTTCTTCAGAAAAGAGTAAGATCTTTATTTTTCTATTTTTTGGATACCTTAATATTCAACTTGTATAATTGTTTTTTATAGACTAACAAGTGGGGGTCATCCTTACTGACAATGAATAAGCTGATCGTTCCATGCATTTTGTGCGCTGCCACGCCCGTTTTGGGTTTGGAGATTAAGCTAGACTACACTCAGGACGAAGCCGCGAATCAGTTTTTCTCTTCCAATCCAATGGCTCAACAGGCTGTGGGAAAAGCGGCTAACGATTTGGGTAGCATCCTCACAAACAGTATGACTGAAGTGCCTACTGACTTTTTTTCCGGAACTAACGGCAGCACACAAGCGAACTTTGACTGGTCATGGAACTACACAAACCCAGTCAACGGTAGCATCGAAACTATCAGTAATCCCACTATCGCATTTGACACAATCGTTGTTTATACGGCGACGAGGAGCCTGTCAGGATCTACACTTGCTGAAGCAGGGGCAGGTGGCGCAGGTGTTCAGATCTCAGGATTTGGGGCCCCCAATCAATGGATAGGAGCTGTGGACGCCGCAGAGGCCAACTCCAATGCGATCATGAGTAGAGGCTCTGGCCCAGTCATTGGCAGAATCTCCGGTGCCGCCAATTTCGCTGGTTTCGTGGGGCAATACGATCTCGATTTTGGAGTCTCCGTCGGAAACATGTGGTTTGACGCTGATAGAGACAACAATGGCACTCGTGATAGCGATGCCGCCCTTGCGAATTCATGGCACTATGATGCATACTCTCCAGTTGCAGCTGGTAAAACCGATCTCTACAGCGTCGCTCTCCATGAAATGATGCACGTTCTGGGCGCTGGAACCTCAAGAACCTGGAACAATCTCGCAAACGGCACTCAGTGGCTCGGGTCAGAGGCCTCAATGGTAGCGGGAACATCACAAATACTGTCATCCGACGGAGCTCACTTGCAGTCAGGCTTTCAGAGTATTCGGATCAGCGACGGCCAATTGCAAGAAGCCCTACTGGCACCATCCATTACCCCCGGCATCCGCAAGGAGTTGACTGAAATCGATGTCGCTATTCTTACTGACCTTGGATACATGGTTACAGTGCCCGAGCCCAGTGGAGTCTTTTTACTCGGCGTTGCAGGTATCCTTGGATTGACAATGCGCACCCGGAGATAACGTGATGTTGCCCGTTTGTCAGCGCGCAAGTCTGGTTGCAGACTTGACGATCGAAAACCGCCAGATTAGCGTATAATCAATGGCTCATAAAATGGAACCAGAAGAGGCATTTCGCCTCATCGACCATCGGGGAGTGAAGCATCGAGCCCTCAACCCAGGCCAAATCAAAGAGGAAATTGATGCCGAAGACAAAATGGATGGGGCTCCTGCCGAAGCACCCAAGTGGATCCGTTACACAATTATTTCAATCGCTACGGTATTGGCGCTGACTTTCTTAATTATTCTGGGGCAAGGAGCTTATCTATTGTATGATAAAAAAGAACCTATCCCACGAGAAATCGTTGTTAAAGAACCTCCGACCATATTTTCAGATACTGAAATCGAAAAACTGATTACAGAACGGCTCAAGGCGTTTCTCGACTGCACCAATACCCAGCAACGACTTCTGCATGTTCTGACACCTAAAATCGAACAGGAAGCGATGTATGATTATTATGAGCAAAGAGGCAATCTGGACAAATCACTCTGGAAGGTTGAATTGATCAAATCAGCCAATCTAGAAGGGACCCAAATATGGATGGTCGCATACCAAGACGTTGCCAAAGCCATCAAATACGTGCGTTTTGAAAGAGCAGGTAATGAATTCCTTATCCAATGGTCTTCCAGCTATGGCTATAGCCAGTTAAGCTGGAATGAGTTTGCACGGTCACAACCCAGAACCCCTGTACAAATGAGGTGCTTTGTCCTGCACAATACTAACTCACTGCCACCAGGTATCGATCCATCCGATTATCTAGGGTTAACCATCGAGAACAAACGAGGTGAGTTTACATCAACCGCCATTATGAAACGGAACTCCAAAGGTGCCCGCATGCTGCTCAATCTGCCACTGGGAACCCGTAATCCTGTTAATCTATTGCTTCGGTATAAGGATCTACCTAATGGCACACGACAACTGACCGTGGACAAACTCCTCCATTTTCAATGGTATCAATCGTCTAGTACCGACAAAGGCAGACCATTACGATTAAAGTGACTTTAGATATCAGGATAAATTAATTACTTAGTAGGGCACCTCTAAGAACCTCGATACCCGCATCCAATCTTCCCTAACAAAAAAACGAGTTAGGATCACCGTCATGAGCAACTACCGGAAACAAGACAAGGGAGGCAACCTGTTTTCAGCCATTGAGCACCAGCAAGCCGTGGCGAAGCGCGAGATCGGGATACTCAAGCTGCGTGACATCATCGACTG
>JBGCEU010000171.1:0-18030 GCA_045106535.1 Akkermansiaceae bacterium
CGGTATTGCTTAAAACACAGGTTCGAAATAGAGCCTTCCACCACGTTCCAGTCTGGTCGGTTCATTCGTAATGTCTCGCAGGCATTCTTATCAATCTCATTGAGCAAAACTGACTTGAATCCACACCTTTCCAGACCAACCGCCAAACCGCCGCCGCCGGCGAATAGCTCGATCAGCGAGTAATCCCTGAGAGGTTTGATTTCCTCCTCATCATTTTCAGTGCTCTCGAAATAATAACGAGCTTCCTCAAATTGCTTCAGCTGCTCTTTGGGATAACATCTATAATCGGTTTTTTTATCCCTCTCTGCCTTGAGCTTGCCAGCGCGATCCCACCTTCTGACGGTCTCTTTACTGACGCCACAAATATCCGCCACTTCCGCGACCGAATAATGCCCCTTACTCGACAAGCTGTTCACAGGAACGTTATACATGGTTACTGTATCATCACAACCCGAATCTATAGGCATTTCGTGCTCAAACCCCCAAAAAGATCAGGGAGCCATGGTTTCCCATGACTCCCTGTAAATGGTGCGCAATACAAGATTTGAACTTGTGACCTCTGCCATGTCAAGGCATTGCTCTACCACTGAGCTAATCGCGCACATGTGCCCTTTCAGGCGGGCGCAAGCTAGTCAGGAGCGCCTTCAGAGGCAAGTATTTTTTTCTCCGATTATTAGAGCCTCACTGGGATGTTCTGCTGCGCAAAAAGCTCCTTTGCCTCGGCAACTGTGTGCTCCCCGAAGTGAAAAATGCTTGCAGCTAGAACAGCATCGGCTTTGCCATCCTTGAGCACGTCAACCATGTGCTGGAGGTTTCCCGCACCGCCTGAAGCAATGACCGGGATGCCTACCGCTTCACTAACAGCGCGAGTCAGTTCGATATCGTAACCCGCCTTGGTGCCATCAGAATCCATACTTGTCAGTAAAATCTCCCCCGCTCCACGTTCGTAGACTTCCTTCGCCCACTCGACCGCATCCAGCCCGACGGGTGTGCGCCCACCGTGGGTGTAAACTCCCCATTTACCTGGCTCCTCACGTTTGGCATCGATAGCAACAACGATGCACTGGTTTCCAAATGCCGTTGCCCCTTCGTTGATAAGTTCCGGACGATTAACGGCGGCGGTGTTGATGCCCACCTTATCGGCTCCTGCTAGTAGCATCTCACGCATATCCTCAACACTCCGAATGCCGCCTCCCACGGTCAGCGGGATAAAGCACTTCTCAGCTGTGCGGCGAACAACATCGACCATGGTATCACGTCCATCAGACGACGCGGTGATATCGAGAAATACGAGCTCGTCCGCTTCTTGCTCGTTGTAGGCAACGGCAGACTCAACCGGATCACCGGCATCTACGAGATCGACAAAATTGGTGCCTTTCACGACGCGACCATCGGTGACGTCCAGGCAGGGGATAATTCGTTTGGCTAACACTTTATTGAATAATATGATTGAAGATTGTAAGAATGAAGAAATGGCTAAAGCCCCCAGGCTCCGTATTTTTTTGACTTAGCGTATTGCTCTATTTTTTTCAGCCGGTCACGTTGCCGATTTCCAGAAGTGTTATCGGGCATGGTCATTGGTTTGGTGTGAATCCTGCCCAGACCTCGCAGAACGAGTAACTCGTGCAAGTAACGATCTTGCCCTTCGTATGGCACAATCACGTATGCGTAGATGCGGTGAGACCGATACACCTTTTCGCTTGTCGTGGCGATGGTGAATTTCTTTCCCGCGAGAAGCTTCTTGGCAAAGAGCTTTGCCTCAACGCCGACTTGAGTCGTCTGGTGCTGATTTAAGCCACCGAGCGAACGCCCTTGATCCGCGATTCGTTTGTGGTTGTTCTCGCCGCCACCATACTCACGCGCAGCACTCTCGGGAGCATCAACAAAGTAGAGCCTGACTTCCTCTTTTCCGTCTGGAGTCTGGACATGAAAGCTATCGCCGTCATTACGCCGATTATCAATGAGTTTACAGTCTTCCATGACTTTAAAACGATTCGATGTTAGACGAACAGCCGATAGTAGTTTGCCATCATCAGAGCTTGGCTCGGTCATCTCGACATCGCTATCTCTCAGAGACCCTTCGCGCTGTTTTTCATGACGCGTTTCCTGAACCTTCATCCAGATGATAGCAGCCACTACCACCACGGTGATTACCGTACCGAGAACGGTTTGTTTTTTCTTTCTAGCCATTTCTTTAGAGTCCTCGCAGCCCTTTATACGGCTTATAAGTACCAGTGGGAACGTTGTGTTTTCGGCGTTCTTTTTTCAACCTACGATGCTTATTGATAAATGTGGTCGGGTCGGCCCAGTTGGTTAAATTTCGCGCTACACTGGTGCGCTGCATTCCGGTGGTTAGGTTATGCCGCATTTCAAAATGCAGATGCGCGGGATACATACCACGATTACTGCCCATGGTGCCAATCTGCTGCCCGCGTTTGACAAAGTCGCCCGTTTTGACCGACATGCTGCGCAGGTGAGCGTATTGGGAATCGATATATTTCACTTTTCCAGTCTTGGGATCACGGTATGCGTGGCGGATAAGAACACAACGACCCCAACCGCCTCGGCAGTCATAGGCAAACATGACTACCCCATTTGCAATGCAGTAAATGGGATCGTTTAGGTCACTGTCACCACCGCCACGTCCGTTCCAGTCTTCACCAAAATGCACTGGAGGCCTGAGGCGCATCCCACGCGCTTTATAGTATCCCGCAGCGTTAGGCTTTCCTACAGGAAAATCAAATCCGTCAGCCAGCACCATACGCACCCCAGCATGGCTTTCCGCAAACGGAAACACCAGAGCTACAATGCAGAATACATGGATCAAACGCAGCATCATAGTTCCTGACTTTGGCACAGATTTCTAGGATGAGACCAGCGAGAAATACAAAACGCCAGCGGTTCCGGCAGCAAAACAATAGTAGGAAAAGTATTCCAGCTTACCCCGCTTGACAGCGCCCATCACTAGATAGATTGCCAGTAGACCCACCACCGCAGAGGCCGCAGCACCCGCAAGATAAGGTGTGCTCAGGCAGGATTGTAGCGCTTCAGAAAATGATCCCTCTTGCTCAATCCTATTTTTCATCGTCAGGACAAAACCACCCGCGATCGCTGGGATCGACATCAGAAAGGAAAACTCAGCCGCTTTCTCAGCCTTAGCCCCACTCATCAGTCCGGCAGCTATGGTAGATCCCGACCGAGAAATTCCCGGCAGAATGGCGAAGGCCTGGCCGACACCCATAATAATGGAGCCTTTTAACCCCACTTCACCGCTGCCGGGCTTCACCAGGCGCGGAATGAAAAGGATCAAACCCGTGACGAATAAAAGAGCCGAAACCACAACAGGCTTGCCCGGAACGGCATCAAAAAAATCTTCGAAAGCAAGTGCCGCGATCACCGCCGGAATAGTCGCCACTGCGAGCCACATGATTTTTTTCCGCTCATCGATCATGTCTTTGGTGTAGAGCGACTCGACAAGCCTCCAAAGACTCTTGTGAAAGTAGATCAGCACACTGACCAACGTTCCCACATGCAGAATGACCTCAAAAGCAAGATCAGGCTGGTGCGCCCCTCCAGTCTCTCGAATACCTAATAGATACTGCGTCAATACGATATGACCAGATGACGAAATCGGCAAGAATTCCGCGAGCCCCTGGACCACGCCCACGATGATAGCTTTCCATACTTCCATAATGCCAGTGTCGGCACACTGGCCAGACAGGCGCGCAAGCTAGCGATGCGGAAGCGGGCGGGCAAGCGCATTCGCTAAGTCAGCCAAGGAAAAGAAAAACCTACTCGTGTCTATGGTCATCACCGTGATCTGCACAGGTGATCTTCAGTTGACCACCAACGCGATCAACCGTCGCGGTGTAGTTACCGCCGCTTTCCGGGCAAGTGATCGGAATATCCAATACGCCTGAATCTACTGCTTGAGCATAATAATCCACTCCCGGACGCATCGTCTGGCCTTTCATGTTTGCATTTGCAACGATTGCCTTACGAATTTGATCCTGAGCCATCACACAGCTTGATCGGTTCGCATGGGAAGCGTAAATCGAAGAGCCTGTGAAAAGTAGGCCAACAAGAGTCAGGAGAATAGAAATCGTCAATGTAAGCTCAGGAAGGGTTAGGCCGCGGGCATTGCCAGCGAGCGCAAAACCTCTTCCCGTGCGGGAATGGGGGTTTTTCATGTAAGGAGGGGGTTGGGGGGTTTTGGAGGGGATCGGAGCGGGGAAGCTACCGACAGCGCATTTATTATAAATATTTCAACTTATTCAACAGTTTTATGAATATTAATTGAAGTTTATTTTAAATAAGTCGATATCAAGCTTAACAAGCCCCTCCGATATACACATATATACAACTTACTATAAACATGTTACATGATAACTAGCTGCTACTCGAGACAGCCCAGCAGTTAAGTGTATTTTTTATAAAAAATGCACTGAGGTTATTTAAGAAACCTAAAATATATGACAAACAAGTATAGCCATGGTCATATCTCATCATATAACAAAGAGCAAATCAGCAGGGCTAACTCACTTTGAAACATTGATCGCTACAGCGGTAATTCCGTTTCTAGGCGCCAGCGCCACGAGAATTTAAGCAATACAGAGGATTTGATCTGAGTTAATCCTGCTATCTGTGTTAGGGATTTGTTTGACGCAGATGAGCACTGATCAAGGCTATCCGCCCATGCAAATGTAGAGGGTTTCAGTAATCTGACAGTTCATACCATACGTGATTCAAAGTGAGTTAGCCCTCGCAAATCAGAGTATGGGGGAGTTTAAGGTTGCGGAATTCATATTTTTCAATAGTTTCTCTGCCCCGACCCAGCAGTATTCTGCCTGAGGAAACCAAGCATTTTCCGAATCGGTCGCTAAAATCAAAATAACAAAGGAGCATATTATCGCAGGAAGACCAAAAAGAGGCGGTGGCGGAGGAAGACGCCGACGCAGGCATAACTACGGGCCACCAAAGAAAAAAGATGACGATCGTGAAGATAAGGCGGTCGAAATCGAGGGCACTATTACCTCTGTGCTAGCTGGCACGATGTTTAAGGTTGCTCTACCAAGCGGTCACGAGGTTCTTGCACATATTTCTGGTAAGATGCGTAAACGCTTCATTCGCCTAGTTGTGGGCGACAAGGTCAAGATGGAGATGTCTCCCTATGACACTTCGAAGGCACGGATCGTATTCCGTGTGGGTTAGTTGGCCAAAAAACCTCTGGGTTGTATTTTGTGAAGAACACGACTTCACATCGTCTAAGGAAACCTCTGGTCAAAACCTATTCCACGCTCGTAAGATAACGGCAGGTGGAAATCTTTGAAACATGGCAACAAGGTTACCTCACCGCACTCGTGGTGCTGGTGTTCATCGCCTTTGTCAAGGAATGGGTGTCTGCCGAACTTGTCGCCGTCTCCGCGCTAATAGCCTGTGTGCTCGCCGGCATACTTAATGTCATTCCTGGCGATGAACTCAATGCCCTCAAGGTATTCTCCCACCCTGCTCCGATTACGGTGGCATGTATGTTTATTCTGAGTTCCGGCTTGGAAAAGACTGGCGTGATCGAAGCGCTCGGAACCTGGTTTGAAAAGCTCGCTGGCGGCTCACCACTGCGCATGATGGTGGTGATGATGATTCTCGTCGCCGCTCTATCAGGATTTGTCAACAACACCCCTGTGGTCGTTGTTTTCATGCCTATCGTCCTCGCAATTTGCCGACGAAAAGAATACACAGCATCACGCTTCCTCATTCCCCTTTCCTACGCGGCTATTGTTGGTGGAACCACAACCATCATTGGAACGTCGACCAACCTCATTGCCACGGGTATTGCCGAGCGTGAGGGTCTGGCGAACTTCAGTATGTTCTCCATCACGCCTCTCGGGCTGATCTTTGTTGTCACCGCATTCATTTACATGCTGACGATAGGCAGGAAACTACTACCCGATCGCGTAACGCTTGCTACTTTGATCGACACTGAGAGCTCCCGTGAGTTTATCACACATGCGTTTGTCAAAAAAGACAGCGAGCTAGACGGCTTGGCATTTCCAGAAAGTCCGCTGGCTAAGATGAAAAAAGCACGCGTGTTAGAAGTGCTTCGTGATGGAAGGCGACTACGCCGTCCCCTACCCAAAATTGTCTTCGAAGCAGGCGACGAGGTCGTTTTCAAAGGTGACCTTGCGGGCGTGATGGACATTTCGGAAACCGAGGGCATGGACGTTCGCGGCAATGCGGAGCGTGGTCTTGAGGGCATCCGCACCGAGAGTGCCTTGCTCATGGAAGGTATCATTGGACCTGATTCGAATATGGTCGGTAAAAGCCTCAAGGAACTCAATTTCCGCCAACGATACGGCGTGCTGATCCTAGCAGTCCATCGTCAGGGAAAAAACTTACGTGAGCGTTTCGAGGATGTGAAACTCGCCTTCGGTGACACTCTCCTTGTTCAGGGACCAACCGAGAAAATGAATACCCTGTTCCAGCAGCGCGACTTCATTAACCTGAGTGAGCCTGAGCACACAGCATTCCGCAAAAGCAAGGCTCCTATTGCGATTGGAGCGTTGCTGCTCTTTATGATTGCCGGAGCATTGGGAGGAAACTTTGGTATCCCACGCATTCCAATTGTTCAACTCGCCATGACAGGAGCTCTGTTAGTTCTTGTTACAAAATGTGTGCAGCCGCAAGAGGCCTACCGTGCCATCGACTGGAAAGTTGTGTTTATCATTTTCGGTATGTTGGGTCTTGGCATGGCTATTCAGGCGTCTGGGCTTGCCCAGCGTATTGCCAACGGCATGACCGAGAATCTTGGCATCAGCAATCCGTATATCATGCTGGCACTGATGTATCTTTTTGCCGCCGTGATGACCGAAATCATTTCTAACAATGCTGTAGCCGTTCTGCTGACGCCACTCGCAATCGTTGTGGGCGAAACCATGGGCGTCAGCCCGATCCCTTTCGTTATAGCCGTGATGTTCGGCTCGTCTGCAAGCTTCTCCACCCCTATCGGCTACCAGACCAACACTTTTGTCTACGGTGCCGGTGGATATAAATTCGGTGATTTTTTCCGGGCAGGTTTTCCGTTAGCAATCATCTTGTGGCTCATCGCGTCAGTAATGATTCCGATCCTCTGGCCATTCAACCCCTAGGAAACATAGCTTCTAGGATAGAACGAAGTTTATCTTGATCGGGATAATCGACGATTGTTAGCCCATCTTGCTCCGGTATTCCACAGGCTTTAGAAGCGATTACTGGGATCCCCAGTGCAAGTGCTCTCAATAGCGGACGAGGTGAGTGCTCAACATAGGCAGGCAATACGAGGACGTCTGCCTGCATGACCTCAGAAACGCTCGCATGGCGACTATTGGGAATCACAACACCTTCGTCTGCTGTGCCCAAAATCAGAACCTCGGCATCGATTCCTTTGAGTGCATCGCGGAACTCATAAACTCCCTTTTTACCAAGTGGTGAAGCAGGAAAAGCAATCACACACTTGTCGCTAGACTCTTTATTATACAGTCGATTGCTCAAATTCACCTCGGGCACCGCCCAGTCTAACATATCAACCTCGATTCCAAATACCTCTGCAACATTGCGACCTACATCGTAATGAGGCGTGATCACTCGACGAGCATTCTTGAAAGCCTCAGTCTCTAGCCCTGCCAGGTTTTCGGAAACGCGGAAATCCGCCAAAGTCGGACTTGTAGGATGGATTTCCGAGGCAACATCAAGTTTAGATTGCAGGATCTCCATCGGGTATCTTGTTGCCCACACATCGAACGTTCGCCCACCCATCGCTCCGAGTTCCCATAGATGAGGCAGCAAGTTCTGGCTAACAACCAGATGAGTTGATCGATGATCGATGCGACTCGCAAAATACTTCGCTAGCTTCCTATCATACTTCAACAATGTCTTCTGCAATACGCCCCCCTCAGGCGGCAGCGATCTCAGCTTGAGGGAGCGAGCAAAGGCGATACGCGTAGCGAACTGAACTCGCTGGTGACCCTCGTCATTTGTAGGAACCGACCATCGGTATGCTGGCGCACGCCAGCGTTTTGCATGAATTGGCAATAATACCTGATCTTGATTTGAAATTGATTTTGTTAAGTATGACTGAAACTCGGGTGTGTAGGCATCGAGTAAATAACTGGTGGTTCCAAGCGCCTTATCCAGTTTCTCAGCGGGCACATTCCTAAAACATGCATTCACACCACAACTCAGACAATTCCCAACCTCAGCCACTTTCGTATTTTCAATAGAAGACAACTCAGGCTGTTCATGGCCTCCCATCTGACTGAGCAGTTGAATATGCAGATGGTTTTTGCTCAGCCTCACACTTATCTGGAATGCATGTGTGTGCCGAAAGCGCAGATCCACGTAATTCCAGAACACTGTGGCATCTCGACCCACTGCCGCCAATGATCCCGGAACCTGCTGCGAGTGCGCATGGCGTTCGACTGTCTCAAATCCTGCTTTGAGTGCTGCATTGTAGAGTCCATTCGAAAGCTGGCACAAACCGCCTCCAAGATTCGGGATAATACAGCCTTCACGAAGCTCGCGTCCAACCACGTAACCCTTTTTAGTGGTAATCCTACCAACTTGTTTCCAGAAACTAAAAATCTCACCTGCGGGCACGACGACACGGTCTAAAGACTTCGCTGCTACACGCAGATTTTGTATTTTCCCAGCTGTAAGCTCTCGCTCGGCAGCGTGATCTTCAGTCCATAAAGGGGTGGACGACTCACCAACTATTTGAAAGCCATCTTGATTTCCTTTGCTTTCATGGCGCTGAATTTTAGCCAATAGGTTCTCAATGGTTCGCTTCCCTTGGAAAATTTTCGCTTTACCCGCAAACACAAGTGCCTGCTTGCGGGTGGGCATTGTGTCATTTATCATGGGAGCTTTGATAGGTAAGTCTGACTGATTAAGATTCTTTCACCATCTCCCGAATTAACGCCATTCGTGTTTGGGATAGCGTCCGGCAAGGTCTTTTTTCATTTGTGGGTAACCTCGCTCCCAGAAACCTTTCAAGTCGCCAGTGACTTGCCACGGACGTTGATTTGGCGCGAGCAGATGAACTAACAAGTCCACTTTACCGTCAGCAATTTTGGGCAACTCAGTGACATCGTAAAGAAGCTGCATTTTCATGGCAATCCACGGTTCGGCATCGACGGTATACTTCACTCTAGCTACCCTTCCGTTAGATAGCTTCACCTCGGTGGGGGCATAGGCATCGAGCACGGCTTTTTGTGGGGCGGACAGCCAGTTTTTGAGAACAGGCATAATTTCACGATTTTTGATGTCCTTGTATCCCCTCGCCCCTTGGCAGATTTCCTCAATGACCATCAGCTTGTCGTCATTATTAAAACCAGGCAGTTCCATTTCGGGCATCCAATTCGTGAGGTTGACGAGTCGAGCAATCCACTGCTCAACCGCGCGATCCCACTTGTTAAGTTTCAGTTCACCACTCACAACGCGCTCCGCAAGCAAATGAGCCGCATCTGACAGAGGAGGCTCTCCACCTTCTTTTGATTCTAACACAAGGTCACGAAATCGTATTTCGCGCCTTCTCACGACTCGGCGGATCGTTTCGTCGTAGACTGCACCGTCGTGCTCATTAAATTCGTCGGGGAAATATTTTTCCAGAGAAGCTATGCTCACTTCCGTGCAGCGATTAAGATAAACAGTTACCTCCTTACCCTCTACTTCCGTCATTTCGGCCGCGACAAATACCTGAGCACCCTTGACTACGGAATCGGCATCCAGTTTACCACGCCTCCCTCCTACAACCCGGCTCGACAGTGTAGCGTTGCCAAGCTGCACTGCCAATCGATCGCTCATCGCGACCATCATCATTTCACTAATTTGATCTGACGAAAAAACAGGATCTTTCCAGGATAGCCCCTGACGCAGGGCTAGTTTTTCGAGTTGCTCAAGCGATTTACCTAGTTCTCTGGCACCTCTCGCCATAATGCCAGAGGAGGCACAGCGTCGCGCATCAAAGCTCATATCCTTAGCAAATTGAAACGCCCTCCACTCAGCCGCAAAGTCACTCAGATCACCGCTATCAGAGAACTCTTTACGGCCTCCTTTGCCACGGACAAAGACACCCTCGCCCTGCACTGCTGCAGCGATGAATCCCGCTTCGGCGACACAGTCATATTCAGCCCCAGCTAACAGCAGTCTCGCATATCTGGGATGAAGAGGGAACGCCGCCATTTGTTTTCCTATATCCGTGATCGATCCGTGTTTATCAATCGCGCCTAGTTGAACTAACAAATCAGTGGCACGCTCTAACGCATCCGCATCAGGCGGACTGAGCCAACGGAAATTCTGCACATTTTCAACGCCACCCACGAGCAATGAAAGGAGCACCTCGGACAGATCGATTCGCTGAATCTCGGGAAGTTCAAAACCCGCGCGTTTTGCGTGATCATTTTCGCTCCAGAGCCTCACACACCTACCCGGTGCAGTTCGCCCAGCACGGCCTGCACGCTGGTCTGCTGAGGCTCGCGAAATTTTTTCAATCATCAGGGTGTCAATTCCGCGTGCTGGATCGTGGTTGGACACACGAGCCAAACCAGAATCAATCACCGTCCGCACACCATCGATTGTTAGAGATGTTTCCGCTACGTTTGTAGACACTATGATTCGCGGTCTTCCTCCTGGTGAGATAGCCTCATCCTGTCTTGCTGGTGCCAGCCCACTATACAACGAGCAAACATCCCAGCCCCTTGACCAGGCTGACCGCTCGATGAGCTCCACAGTCCGTCGGATTTCATAAACACCGGGAAGAAATACGAGAATATGGCCAGCATCATTCTCGGAAACGGCGTCTCTCACAGCATCGGAAACTCTATCCCAGATAGCGGGAGCTTGCCTGCCCCCCGGCGGTGGAGCTCCCGCACCACGGTAGATAATATCCACAGGAAACATCCGCCCTTCTGCCTCAAGTGTCGCGCAAGGTTCGAGATAGCTCTGCAAGCCCTCCACCTCCAGGGTCGCGGACATTACCACCAGCTTCAGATCAGGTCGCTTACCGTCTTGCAGATCAAGACAACGCCCAAGCGCAACATCACTGGCTACCCTGCGCTCATGAAACTCATCAAAAACAACGGCACCCACGCCATCCAGCGACGGCTTATCGTGAAGCCACCGCTGTAAAACACCATCAGTCACGTAGACTATCCTCGTGCGTTTTCCCATGTGGTTTTCAAATCTCACCACATAGCCAATTTCCTCCCCCAGCCTACTACCACGCACTTCCGCCACACGTCGCGCAAGCATCCGGGCTGCGATCCTACGCGGCTGCACAACCACGATCAAGCCTTCTACTCCACCGTCTAGCATCATCGGCGGCACACAGGTTGATTTACCCGATCCCGTAGGCGCACGAAGCAGCAATCGCCCCTGCTGCTCAAGCGCCGCAAGCACGTCATCCTTGATTGTGTTAACAGGTAAATCTATCATCATCCGCTCTTGCTAATTCACTCCCGAAGCTCTTAGTCTCGCCCAGCGCAGCCAGCATATATCCACAGAAAACCTGACACGGGAAGACCTGACAAGTAATCTCTGCAACATCTGGTTTTATCAATGCGTATTCGTCCCGTCTATGATTTCAGCCCATCACACAAAGCTAATGAAAAAATTCCTAGCATCTCTCACACTTGCCTCAACCTGCGCCGTTGGCTACGCCCAAGACCAAGCCGTTTACCAGAAGGGCTTTCTCAGCAAAGAAGACGCACGAAAATCGATCGAAGTCCCGGAAGGATACGAGCTCCAGCTTGTCCTCAGCGATCCCATTATCAAAGAACCCGTCTGGGCAGTCTGGGATGGAAATGGCGTTATGTATGTGGCGGAAATGCGCACCTACATGCAGGATGCAGATGCTACTGGAGAACAAAAACCGCTCTCTAGAATTTCACGACATGAAGACACAGACGGTGATGGTGTTTATGATAAACACAGCGTCTTCATTGATAATCTCCTCCTACCTCGAAAAATCCTCGCTCTTGAAGATCGTCTCATGGTCGGCGTGACCAACACCATGGATCTCTGGACTTACCGCGATACAGACGGTGACGGCGTCGCTGATGAAAAAATCAAAATCCACGAAGGTGGAAAACGCGGTGGTAACATGGAGCACCAACCTAGCGGCCTGATCTGGGCAGTCGATAACTGGATCTACATCACCTACAACAACGTCCGCTATCGCTTCATCGATGGGAAACTCGTCGCACAGAAAATCCCCCAGGGAAATGGTCAGTGGGGACTTACACAGGATGATGACGGCAGACTTTACTACTCCCGCGCCGGAGGTGAGCGCCCCGCAGAGGGATTCCAGCGTCCGCCTCAATACGGGATGCTTGATACCCCCAATCAGTTAGCCAAGGACTTTAAGCGCGTCTACCCAATCGACACTTGTCCAGATGTGCAAGGCGGTCCACGCCGCGTCACTAAAACGGGTGCTTTGAACTACTTCACCGGCTGTGCGGGTCAGGAAATTTTCCGAGGCGACCGACTACCCGGCGACCTCTATGGCGACCTCATTGTTCCAGAACCAGTAGGACGACTCATCCGCCGCGCCAAGGTCACCCGTAAGAACGGACAAACCATACTCACGAATGCCTATCCTGAAAGCGAGTTCATGCGCACCAAGGATCTGAATTTCCGTCCAGTCCAGTCCACCATAGGGCCGGACGGCTGCCTCTACATCGTCGATATGCACCGCGGCATCATCCAGCAGGGAAACTGGACACGTCCTGGGAGCTATTTGCGCAAAATCATCGACAAGTGGGGGCTGGCTAAAAACGTCGGCAAAGGCCGCATCTACCGACTCGTGCATAAGGATCATAAACCCGGCCCACGACCGCAAATGCTCAAGGAATCGACCGCCGACCTCGTGAAGCATCTCGCCCACCCGAACGGCTGGTGGCGCGACACCGCCAAGAAGCTCATCGCTCTCCGTAAGGACAGAAATTCCGTCGTCCCTGCATTAGAAAAGCTCAGCCTTGATCCACAGCAGAAATCGGTGACGCGTACTTACGCGATGTGGACGCTCGAAGGCATTTCGGCAGCTAGTTCATCGCTTGTCACCAAACTGCTTAGTGACAGCGATCCACGCGTGCAGGTTACCGCCATTCGCCTCAGTGAAAAATTCTTGGAGGAAAAAAATGCGGACGTGATCGCAGCTATCAAAAAACTCTCTTCGGCAACTAATCCTGAAGTGATTGTCCAGCTACACAACACACTCAGCTACGTTGATTCTCAAAAAGAACTTGAGGGAATGAAAGACGCTCTGGTGAAAGCTAACGCGAATCTTGAGATAATAAAGATCATCGACGGCAAGGCACGCGCGAAGTCCTTGCAAGCGGAACGCGAAGCTAAGCAACGGGCAAAAAATGCCAAACTTGCCAAGTCGATGGAGCGCGGCAAAACCATCTACGCACAGCTGTGCCATACCTGCCACGGTCAGGACGGCAAAGGCCAGCAAATGGCAGGAAACAAAGATGGTGTAACCCTCGCGCCATCGCTCATAGGAACACCTCGTGTGAAGGGCTCAGGTGAAGCACTGATCCGCGTCCTCCTACAAGGCATGACTGGCCCGATTGATGGAAAAACCTACCCCGGAATGATGATGCCCATGCAGTCGAACGATGACGTTTGGATCGCAGACATCGCCAATTACATTCGCAACCAATTCGGCAACGAGGCTCCGATGCTTGCACCGCATTACGTCAACCAAGTCAGAAGAAAAACAGCCTCACGTAAAACCCCATGGACGCAGGAAGAACTCACCGCGATTGAGCCTCCTGCTATCGGTAACAAGAAAAAGTGGAAGCTTACTGCGAGCCACAACCAGAAAGGGTGTAACGCGCTCGTTGATAACAATATCAAAAGCCGCTACACGACCAACGCGGCCATGGAAGAAGGCATGTGGCTTCAGGTCGAACTCCCTCAAACTAAAAAACTTTCCGCGCTCAAGATCGACCAAGGTTATTCAAAGAACGACTACGCCAGAAGCTACAAAATCGAGCTTTCCAGTGATGCCAAATCATGGAAAACCGTGGCGACAGGAAAAGGGAAAAGCACTGGGACGCATATCACCTTCCCGGCAGTCAAAGCAAAGTTCGTCCGTATCAGTCAGACCGAAAACATATCCGAGAGCGCCCAGCAATGGTACTGGTCAATGCACGAACTGAATATCTACGGCTTCTAAAACTAGCCAATTTAATCCTATAAATTCACTTGAAAACTTCCAAATCTCAAACCTAACCTAGCCACATCATGTCAGAGCACTTCCCAAACATCCCCGCTTTTTCTTACGAAGGAACCGGTAGCACCAATCCTTTCGCCTTTCGCCACTATAACCCCGACGAAGAAGTTGGCGGCAAAAAAATGCGTGACCACCTTCGTTTCGGCGCTGCCTACTGGCACGTCATGCGTAACGAACTCAGCGATCCATTTGGTGCCGGCACCGCACTCATGCCATGGGACGACGGCACCGAGACTCTCGATAATGCCCTCAACCGCATCCCCGTTTTCTTTGAATTTCTTCAGAAAACCCAAATCGACTACTACTGCTTCCACGACCGCGACATCGCTCCCGAAGGTGCTAATCTCACTGAAACGCATAAGATTCTCGACCGCGTTGTCGATGAGTTGGAAAAATTCCAGAACGAAACCGGCAAAAAACTCCTCTGGGGCACCGCTTGCCTGTTCGGCCATCCACGCTACGCCCAGGGCGCTGCCACTTCTCCCGACGCTAACGTTTTCGCCTATGGAGCTTCGCAAATCAAACACGCTCTTGAGGCAACCCATCGCCTTGGCGGTGAGGGCTACACCTTCTGGGGTGGCCGCGAAGGCTACGCGACTCTATTAAATACCGACATGAAGCGTGAGCTCGATCACCTCGCGACCATGCTTCACCTCGCTGTCGATCACGCTAAAAAAATCGGCTACACCGGGCAGTTCTACATCGAGCCGAAGCCACGTGAACCCTCCACGCACCAATACGACTCCGACTCCGCTGCGTGTCTCAATTTCCTCCGTGAATACGATCTTCTCGATCACTTCAAGCTGAACATTGAGACCAACCACGCGACGCTCGCGGGTCACACCATGGAGCACGAGCTCGACGTCGCCATCGGAGCCAACGCGCTCGGCAGCATCGATGCCAACCGTGGTGACGAACTCATCGGATGGGATACCGACCAGTTCCCGACCAATGTTTACGACACCACACAGGTCATGATTCGCGTTCTGAAAATGGGCGGCTTCACTACCGGTGGATTAAACTTCGATGCCAAGCGTCGCCGTGAGTCCCACGAGCCAGAAGACCTCTTCCACGCTCATATCGGTGGCATGGATGCCTTTGCTCGTGGTCTCAAGATCGCCCAAAAAATCATCTCGGATGGCAGAATGGACGCCTTCGTTTCCGACCGCTACTCCAGCTACGACCGCGGCATCGGTTCAGAAATAGAGTCCCGCTCGACCACACTCGACGCCCTTGACGCACACGCTCAAAGTAACGAGGCACCACAGCTCGCCAGTGGCCGCCAAGAGATGCTCGAAAATATTATCAATGATTATCTCGCCTAATCGTTTTTTTCTCCCTAAAAACCCCAATCGTTCAACAAAAACCAGACACAATATATGAGCAATAATAATGAAATACATCGTAAACGCCTTTTGTGGGCGGGATTCGTAGCCATTCTCGCCGCAGGTGTGGGCTTTGGTATTCGAGGAGGCATTTTCGCCAACTGGTCCGCTGAGTTCGGATTCAGTGGAGCCCAGCTTGGTGCCATCGGCGGAGCGGGTTTCACCGGTTTCTGCTTCGGAATCATGATTGGCGGCGTTGTTGTCGACAAGTTAGGCTACGGAAAACTAGTTTTTGCAGCATTTCTTTTCCACGTTTTATCTGCATTCATCACATTTGGAGCCACTCAAGGGCAAGACGCCGCTACCGCTTACCAATTCCTCTTCTGGGGAATGTTCGTATTCGCACTAGCCAATGGTGTGCTTGAGGCTGTTTCTAACCCACTTGTGGCTACACTCTTCCCTGAGAACCGTAATCACTACCTCAACATCCTACACGCTTCTTGGCCTCTGGGCATGATCCTCGGTGGTATGGTTGGCTGGTTCTTAGGCGGCGAAGGTGGCTGGGGCTGGAAAGCTCAGCTCGCCCTCTATCTCGTTCCTACCGTGGTCTATGGAGTTATGTTCATGGGACAAAAATATCCAAAATCCGAGGCCTCAGAGAAAGGACTCAAGTTTGGTGAAATGCTCAAGGACGTTGGTATCCTCGGGGGCTTAGTTGTCTCCTTTATGCTTTATCTTTTCTTCCAAGGCACACTTGCTCCATTCTTTGAGCCTGATTCCAGTGCACCAAAGACAATTTCATTGCTTATTGGACTCGCCACTCTCGGAACTATCGGAGCTATGACGAAGTTCTCAATCGGTCACTGGCTGATCTTTGTTCTCTTCATCACACACGCTCTCGTAGGAGCCGTAGAGCTTGGAACCGACGGATGGATTCAGAACATCACAGGAGCTATCCTGAGTGAAGAAGAAGGTAAGATCCTCTTTGTCTTTACTTCATTGGTCATGTTCCTGCTTCGCTTCTGTGCTCACTTCATTGAGAAGAAGGCTGGCTTGAACCCGATCAGCTTGCTCTTTGTTTGCGCAGTTCTAGCATGTATTGGACTAAACCTCGTCTCAGCAGTGACTGCATTCGGCCCAGCTATGGGTGCTCTGCTTGTCTACGCTATTGGTAAGACATTCTTCTGGCCAACCATGCTTGCTGTCGTTGGAGACCGATTCCCTGCAACCGGCGCTGTCGCAATGAGCTTGATGGGTGGTATCGGAATGATGTCCGCTGGTCTTATCGGATCACCTGGACTCGGATACTTCAAAGATCGCTACGCAGCTGAAGAACTCAAGAAAGTTGATACCGAGCTTTTTGCAGAGTGGAAAGATAACGAAAAGAAAAGTTCATTCCTTCAATTCGATGCCGTTGAGCCAATTGATGGCAAACGCCTCGAAGAAGCTAAGAAGACACCAGTCGATGATCGCACTGAGGCGCAATCAACAGTTGTTGCTGCCGATATCGTGGGTAACCGTCGCACGCTAAAAGTCGACTCCTTCATTCCGGGTGCAATGGCTTTGATCTACCTCTTCTTGATCATCTACTTTAAGGCAATTGGCGGATACAAACCTGTCCGCTTGGAAGACCAGTAACCTTCCTAGAATTAACTCAATTACTCAGCGGGGCTCGGGATCACCTCCCCAGCCCCGCTTTTTATTCATTTCAGATTAACAAATCCAATGTTCCTCGGACTCGACTGCTCAACTCAAAGTCTTTCCGCGCTCATCCTAGATGCGCGGGAGGGCACTATCCTGCACGAGGCATCAGTTAATTTCGAAAAAGACTTACCACATTTTCAAACCTCATCCGGCTTCGTTCACGGCGACGTTGAGGGTGAGGTTTTTTCTGATCCAACAATGTGGTTGGAGGCGCTTGATCTGCTTTTCTCAAAGCTTGTCTCCAGCGGCGTCGATCTCTCAAGCATTGAAGCCATTTCAGGTTCCGGCCAGCAACACGCTACCGTTTATCTGAACGACCAGTTTGCCTCTGCTCTGGCAAATCTCGTTCCAGCACAAGGGCTTGCCGAACAAATCAAACCCTGCCTGAGCCGCCCACTTTCCCCTATCTGGATGGACAGCTCGACGGGTGCCGAATGTCAGGAAATTTCAGCCACCCTAGGCGGCGATGAAGAAGTCTGCCGCCGATCAGGTTCCATCATGACTCAGCGTTTTTCAGGCGCTCAAATCCGCCGTTTTTCAAAAACCTCTCCTGCCTCATGGGCACAGACTTCCATCGTTCACCTCAATAGCTCATTCCTAGCTTCGATCATCGCCGGGGAATCGGTCAGCATCGATCATGGCGACGGCGCAGGCATGAACCTGATGAATCTTGCATCGGGAAATTGGGATTCAGATCTAGTCAACGCCACCGCTCCTGACCTATCAGAC
>JBGCEU010000172.1:0-6111 GCA_045106535.1 Akkermansiaceae bacterium
TATAGCCTGGTTGTTAGGGCTATCTTCAACTCCCGATGCGGTAACCTGACCGTGCACAGTAAGATAAATCCCAAATAGGAGATAGCAGATAGGCTGTTTCATTTTTTCGAACTAGTGGTTAATAGTTACATCTGAAACCTAGCAACTCCTTTATGGCCTGCATAGAATAAATTCTCCGTGCAGCGACTGTCAGATACCGACACATCAATGTGTTGTTGTTGATGGAATGTGTTGTTCGATGCAAGGAATTGAGCGGGTGGTTAGAGCTTAGCTGCACGATTGACTGAGTTCGGAAGTATTGCTTTGGCATCGATTATTCACCTTCCCATCGGAATGGTGACGGTCTCGCCATTTTCGCTGGTGAGGATGATCTGGGTGGGGCGGACGTCGGTGACGGTGTAGCGGGTGTCGCCGTTGACGGTAAACGTCTGCCCAGCGCGGGCGGCGTAGTATTTTCCGGTGCCGGTGAGGTTGAGTAGCACAGCCCAAGGCTCTGATGCAGTGGCTGGGATGCGGGCGGTCATTTTGCGGCGTTTGCCTGTGGTTGTGTCCTCGATCTCGACGACGGAGACATCTGTCGGCTTTCCATCGGTGATCTTCGAGTGGTTGAGCATACGGCGGATACTGACTACCTTGAATCGGGTGTTTGGAATGGTGTCGCCTTCCTTAACCACGACCTTTTTCTGCTTGCCGTAGAGCATACGAACTTGCGCTTCGCTGCCTCCGGACGCGGAAGGCTGAGTTTTTTCAACCATGAGAGGAAGGGGTTTCTCTTGGTAGTCGATCATCACAATCCTATCAGCGACTTGTTCCGGTTCCTCACCTGACGCGTTTAGCTCTTGGTTAGAAACAAAGGGGATTGTTTTGTCACCTTCTTGGGTGCTGGGTTTGAATTCCGGGTTCTGTTTTTCTTCTTCTGAGGGTGTGGGAACAGTCCATGCGACTTCATCGGCCTCTTCAGATTCGGTGATGGTGAGTTCCTCTTCCATGGGTTCCTGATCGAGGGTTTGGGCGATTTTCTCGCGACTATTCGCAGCGGCTACTTGTGCGGCCGTCCAGCCGTGTTCATTGACGGCGTAGCGATTGGCCCCGTTATCTAACAACGCCTGAACGGTCTCGGTGTGTCCTTTTTGAGCGGCGATCATGAGCGGTGTCATTCCACCTGTGTGACGGGCATAAATGGAGGCGCCGTAGCTTGTTAGTGTGTCGATGACTTTGTGCTTACCCTGAGCGGCTGCGTAAAGCAGTGCGGTGTCGAGTGAACCACGTGAATAGGGCGCGATTTCCTCAATGCATGACGGGTGATTACCATCCACTGCTAGGATGAGTGCGTTACGCTTTTTGGTATCCTTGAGTTCGGCTTTTGCACCCTGCCTGAGCAAGTAGCGGACCATGGTGTGTTGCCCTTCACGGGCGGCGAGCATCAGGGGAGTGACGTTGTCGAGACCGGGGCTGTCTATTTTTACTCCGTTTTCTAATAGAAATGCCATGGACTCCTGTTTTCCCGCTCGTGCTGCTATGTGTAAGGCAGACCATCCATTGCTGTCTTTTGTGTTCAGGTCCATCTCCTGCTCAGCAAAGAGCTTTAGTGCGCTGACATCTCCACTTTCTGCTGCCCGGAGGAAATCTTCAGGAGTTACCTCATAGCCGGATTTTTCAAGCTCTTGTGACGCTTGCTCTTTTTTATCACCACAGGATGGCAGTAAAAGAGCTGCTGTTAGGGCTAGAGCCAATAAACAAAAAGGATTCGCAGATTTCATAAATACCATCATACCCCGTGAACCATCACGATCAATCATGAAACATTGCCGGGCGACTACTCGGGGCTATTTGTGAAATTATGGCTCGCAGTGGTGATCAGATCAGTTATGCGTTGGGTGTAAACAGAATGATAAAGATGAGTAACGACGACCCAATTTTTGAGAAGCTCAAGCAGGAGGTAGCTGAGCAGTTTGAGGAAAAGTATGGAATGACTCCGTTCATGATCGCGTCTGCTCCGGCACGCGTGAATCTCATCGGTGAACACATCGACTACTGTGACGGCTTCGTGCTGCCAGCTGGGATTAATCGGCATGTGGTGATCGCCGCAGCACCGAATGGCACGTCTGAAGCGAATTTGGTATCGTCATTGCTTCCAGACAAGCCTGTTACCATTATGCTAGATGAGCCGCCAGTGAGGGGTCAGCCAAAATGGGCGGATTACATTCGTGGTGTATTTGATGGCTTCAGGCAGAAGGATTTTTGGCCTCTTCCAGGGTTTGATGCTGTGATTCACTCGAATGTGCCTTTAGGTGCGGGGTTATCGAGTTCGGCTGCCATCGAGGTGGCGACGGCAACTCTGGTAGAAGGATTGTTAGGGATTGAGACAAATCCAAAGAACAAGGCATTACTTTGCCAAGAGGCTGAGCATAAATTTGCCGGAGTTCCATGCGGCATCATGGATCAGTTTGCCTCTGTTTTTGCTAAAAAGGATCATCTTGTGCTGATTGATTGTCGCTCCGAAGAGGCGCAGCCAATCCCGTTCGCCGACCGGTCGATCACCATGGTGATTGCGGATACCAATGTGCATCATGAGTTAAGCGATGGCGCGTATGCGAACCGTAGGAAACAAACTGAAATAGCTCTTTCTATCATCGGTAAGGAATCGTGGCGTGATGTTACCATGGACGACCTGAATGCGGTGAAGAATGAAATGCACGAGGTGGTCTACAGACGCGCTCACCACGTGGTGAGTGAAATTGACCGGACTCAGCAGGCTGCCATCGCTGTTTCTCGCGGTAAGACAGAGGAAGTAGGCGAGATGATGGCTGCCAGCCACCGCTCACTTCGGGATGATTTTGAAGTATCTTGTGACGAGCTTGACGCCATGGTGGAAATAGCCTGGGACATCGGAAAAGAAGGCGGCGTCTTGGGCAGCCGCATGACCGGAGGGGGCTTTGGTGGCTCTACCATCACGCTCGTGAGAACCGAGGCTGTGGAGGATGTCATGCAGAAAATGCGAACCTGCTATCAGGAGAAAACAGGCATCGAGCCGCAGATCTTTTCTACCGGTGCCGTGGACGGAGCCTCGCTCATGGAGTGTTAGAGCCCTGAGCCAACGTCCATTCCAAATAGGCAGACGTCATCATCGAAGTTTCCGCCAGCAGAGTGCCTACGCGCGTAGTCGATGAGTGAGTCGAGACAGGTATCCATATCCTCGGTGGAATTTCGTTGGACTTCTGTGAGAATTTTCTCAACTCCAAGCTGTTGTCCGTCAGCATCCTCAACCTCGTGTAAGCCATCGGTGAAAATAATTAACCGATCCACCTCATCGAGCGAGACGGTGTGGGTGGAGTAGGGCGACTTAGGTATAAGACCGAGCGCTGGATCAGGTTTTTTATCACCGATGGACAGCTGCTTTGTCTTATCGAGGCGGCTAACAACGGGTGCAGGATGCCCCGCGCAGCTGAAGGTGAGTATGCCCTTTTTCAGATCAATTACACAATAGACGGCCGTGGCAAACAGGGTGACATCAGCACGCTCAAGGATAGAAACGAGGCCATCATTAATACCGTAGAGAAACCACTCCGGGCTGGTGGCGGAGTCGCGTTCCTTTTCCATCAATCCACGTAACATGGAGACAACAAGTGAGGCTCGGACGCCGTGTCCCATCACGTCACAAACAAGCACACCGATGCAGTCTTGGGAAATGGGCATGATCTCATAGAAGTCGCCTGCCATTTCAGAAGCTGGAGAGTAGCGGCAAGAGAATGAGACTTCACGGTCATGTCCTCGTAGTGTTAATCCCTCCACGCTGTTAGGTAGCAGGGCTTGCTGGATTTCGTGTGCCAGTTGAAGCTCTTCCTCAAATGCCACATTGCGTTGGCGTAGCTCTTCTGCGGCACTGGTGAGGAGCCGCTGTGTTCTAACAAGGTTGGTGATATCGCTGGTTATGCCAAAGGTGCCAAGCAAATTTCCTTTTCTATCCAGCCACGGCAGCTTGCTGATCTCTACCCAGGTGTCCTCCTTGCCTTCCCATGTTTCTCTCTGGATGACGTTGATCTGCGGCTCCCGGGTTTCCATGATGCGGATTTCATCGGCACGTGCGGTGTCTGCGTGGGACTTGCCAAAAAAATCATGATCTGTTTTTCCAACGAGATCTTCACCGTGCTCTTTTCCAAAACGTTTGGCGATTGAGTTATTCGCCACAACAAATTTAGAATCCTTGTCTTTGTAGTAAACATTGACTGGGATGTTATCGATAAGCTCGCGTAGCCTGTGGCGCTCTTCCTCAAGTGAAATCTCTGCTCTTTTCCTGCCGGAGATATCAATAAATGATCCCACGACCCGCGTGGCGGTGCCCTGCTCATCACGGACGACGACACCCCGTATTCTGAACCAGTGCCAATTCCCATCCGGATGGCGGTAGCGGCAATCGGTGGCCAGATTATCTGCAACTTCGGGTGACAGAGCGTCCGCCAGTGCGTTTTGAAAAAACTCAATATCTTCATCGTGAAGATGGTCGGCAGGATTGGCGATGATGTTAGGTGCAGACTCCTTATCGTAACCCAGTAATTTTAGAACTCGGTCAGAGTAGTAGATGTCCTCATTTCCAACATACCAATCCCAGACACCTTCATTGGAAGCTTGCAGTGCAAGCTCGAGTCGATCCTGAGGTTGGCCATCCATGAGCCAGACAGATAACCCGATGTGGACAAGGAATCAATGAAAGAAGATGCCATTCGGTGGAGTGCTAAAAACAATTTTAGTTTTAATCAATCGGGTTAACTAATTGCTCGAAACCGGCATCGCTGAAGTCTTTGGTATTCCTGGTGTAGAAATGGGAAACGCCATTGTTTCTCAAGGTAACGGCGAGGATGCGGTCGAAAATGTGCAAAGAGTTTGTGATAGGAGCGGATTGTTTGCTGAACAGCTCCTGCCAAAATGTTGTTTCATAAGCACAGTGCTGCACTCCGGAGTGCTCACGAATATACGTGATCTGATTCAGCGCCTGTGGGTGGTTCAGCGGACGCTCTAGCACTCGCGGGTTTCTGAGCAGTCGGTAAAACTCAAACAGGATCTGGTCACTGATGATCCATTCTTCTGGGTTATCAAGCATGGCTTGATAGATTGCCAAGGCATGGGTGTGCTCCGGGCAATCTGCGTTAACCGCATAGAGTAAGATGTTGGTATCCAGACTATTCATACGCGGCCTCCCTCATGTCATCAGACCCGATGTGGCACTTGCCGGCTTGGATGATAGGAACTTTTTTCCTGTCGTTTGGCTGTTCGGGGAACCTCTCAAGCCAGCGATCGGTGGCCCGACGCACGACTTCGCTAACCGGAATATCCAGGCGGCGTGCGACTTTTTTCATCCTCTTCATCAGAGGTTCGGGAAACATGATTTGCATCTTTTGCATGGATACATGCTATGCATGGATGACTGTTTGTCAAGCTGGGTGCCGGAAAATAAGGCCAAGCAGCCACAGGTGCGGCTACAGATGCTTATCCAGCCACGTGCCGACCTCTTGGGCGACTCTGGCCTCGTGGTCCTCGAACGAGTGGCCGGCATCATCGATTTCAACAAGCTCAGATGCGCCACGCAGCACAGCGATGAGGTCATGGCTGTCTTTTGGAAAAACAACATCATCGGCGGTGCCATGAAGCAGTAGCCACGGGGTCTTGATCTCACGTGCGGCATCCAGAGTGTTTTCGATCGCGTGCATGTCATCGGCGTATTCCTGGGAAAGCGGGCACCCGTCTTCATCCCACATATTACCTTCGCCGGGGGTAACATCACCAAATTCACGGTCGCAGAACTCCGCCGTGTGCACCATGCCGGCGAGGGAAACGAGCACATTGATGCGTTCGTCGCGGGCGCTTGTTAGGGCACCAACGGCACCTCCCATGCTGTGGCCGATGTAGGCGATTCTTTTTCCGTTGCCCACTTGATCGAGCACTGCTGTTAGGTCTTTGATCTCCTTGGAAATGGTGCTTTTTTCGAATGCACCTTCAGAGTCGCCATTTCCAGAAAATGACATGCGTAGGGCAGGGTAGCCTTTTTCCTGTAGTGCCCGTGCGAGCCAGAAAATGAGCGGGCGATCCTTGTCTCCAGTTACCCCGTGGCCAAGT
>JBGCEU010000173.1:0-31820 GCA_045106535.1 Akkermansiaceae bacterium
ATCACTAGAACCTTACCAAAAGTTTTGCTATCGCCATGCGCAAGCAGGATCGCATTACTCATGCTGCTGAGCAGAAAAAACACCGTGCCAAAAAACAACGGCTTGATGTAAGCCAGCGCAAGATTCAGATAATCGCCACTGGCACCTAACAAGCGAAACAATGGTTCCGCCGATAGTATTCCTATCGCAGTCACACCAGCTGCACAAACTAACCCAAGCGAGTAGACTTGACCCGATAACGCCACCTCTTTTTCACGATCTCCAGCACCAATCGCATTCGCAATCAGAGCCGAGGCTCCACGGGCAATGCCCTCGCTCACCGCGATGATGATAAAGAAAACCGGAAACGACAGCGCCATCGCCGCCAATGCCTCGGTGGATATTTTTCCCGCATAAAACGAGTCCACGACGTTATACATCGTGTTAAAAAAGAACCCAATACTCATCGGCAGCGCAATCCGCCGAATGTGGGCAGGAAGCGGACCGCTTGTCAGTGATGTGGAAGCCATTTTTTAATTATTAGTCAGACGCATACCAATCAGGCGAGCTTTACCATACTTCTCCATCGTTACACCATACATAGTGTCCGTAATTGCCATCACTTTTTTGCTATAAGTCACAACCAACAACTGATTCTTCTCAGCAAGATTTACCAGAGATTCTGCAAAAGCATCTACTTGCTCAACTGATAAATTCTTATCCAACTCTTCAATGATAAAAAATTTCCCTTTGTCGCTGCTTTTACAAGCCAACGCAACTGCCGAGGCATCACGCGGAACTTCCAGAGCAGACCTAAACACACAGAGATATTGCTCAAATTCATTATCGCGCATCTCATGACCATTCACAGAATTTTGGAGACGCCCTTCATAGGTTAACCTTCGGCTAAGCTCATAATCCGTGCCCGCATCATCCCGAGCAAACAGAGTAACCGAAGGTGATTGCCACTTTGACTCGTAAGGCAGCGGTTTTGGCATTTCCAGCACAGGATTCTCTGAGAGAACCCACTTGAGTGACATGATTAAATCGTATTTACCACAACCTTCTGGCCCGACAACACCTGTTACACCACTAGCAAATTTCACTAATGACGAATCATGGAATCTGAGAAAACCACGAAGCTGGATTGAGGTGAATACCATGCACTATGACACTAATCCGGCACGGGTGAGCAAAGCCTCCTGCTCCGGGTCACGACCCATGAAGTTACGATAGAGTTCTTCCGGTGGTGCAGAGTTGCCTTTGCTTAGAATATGCTCACGGAAATCGGCACCCGTTTCGGCATTCAGTATGCCCTCTTTCTGGAAACGGGTGAATGCATCGGCATCTAACACCTCCGCCCACTTGTAGGAGTAGTAGCCCGCCGCGTAACCAGTTGGCGATGAAAACAGATGGTTAAATCGGCGCGCCATGCTTGGGCCTTCGGTCGCGAGTGGCGTTTTGTAACCCTTGAGGATTTCGCGGTCGCATTCATCTAGGTCACGATCAACATATTTTGCTGGCTCAATATGCAGATCAAGATCTAGTTTACCCAGTGCGAGCTGACGCATGTAGGCGGAGGCCGACATGTAGTTCCGCGCGGCGATCATTTTTTGATAGAGGTCTTCTGGAATTGGATCACCTGTCTCGTGATGGCGGGCAAAAAGATCCAGACTTTCACGATCCCAGCAGAAGTTTTCCATGATCTGGGATGGCAGCTCCACGAAGTCCCAAGGCACGTTTGTTCCAGATAGAGACTTAACCGTGATATTTCCTAACAAGTGATGCAGCAGATGACCAAACTCATGGAAAATCGTCTCCACTTCATAGTGCGTCATCAGTGCTGGCTTGTCACCAATCGGCTTGGTCATATTTCCAACCATCAAGCCAAGGTGTGGCTCACGTGGAGTTTCCCCATCGCCGGGCATTCCTGTTTCAAACGAATTCATCCACGCACCACCGCGCTTACTCTGGCGCGGATGCCAGTCGGCATAAAACGAACCTAACAACTCTTCGGTTTTTGAATCAAAAAGATCGTAAAAGCAACACTCGGGATGCCATGTCTGGATGTCACCACCATTCGCAGTGGTTTCCTTTTCCTCGATGCGAACGCCAAAGATTTTAGAGACAATGCCAAACATACCGTCCATGACACTATTGAGAGGAAAGTAAGGGCGCAGCTCCTCGTCATCAAAATCATACTCTGCCTTGCGGCGCTTCTCTGCCCAATAGCTCGTCTCCCACGGCTCAAGCGGACCGGGCTCCGTGCCGGTCTGCTTGGCCTTCCAGTCCTGCAGCTCTTGTGAATCACGATTGAACTGATCCTCAATCTTATCGTGCAGATCCTCGGTAAATTTCATCGCCGTGCAGCCACTGCCAGCCATGCGGCGTGCGAGTGTGAGGTCGGCAAAATTTGCAAACCCTAACAGCTCAGCTTTTTCCTGGCGCAGTTTCAGTATTTCCCAAATCAAGTCCGTGTTGTCAAATTCACCGCCGTGTCCCACGGTGCATGTCGCCTGCCAAATTTCTTCACGCAGTGAATCATCATCAGCGTGTTGAAGAACGGGTGCCATCGATGGCTGCTGTAGTGTAAAGCGCCACTTACCTTCATGTCCTTTAGACTTGGCGTCCTCGGCGGCGGCCGCAATGGCGGAATCAGGAAGACCAGCAAGGCGTGACTCGTCATCCAAGACAAGCTCCCAAGCATTCGTGGAGTCTAACACATTTTCACTATACTTCTGGGTGATCTCAGATAACCGACTCTGAATTTCCGCGACGCGGTTTTTCTTTTCATCCGGCAGATCGGCACCCGACTGGATAAAGTCCGCGCAGGTTTCCTCAACGAAACGCTTACGGGTGGCGTCCAGATCCCCCGCAGCTGGAGAATCTGCAAATGCCTTCAGCTTCGCCCAGATTGCGGCATCAAGTGGAATGGACGAATAGAACGCAGTCACACGAGGTAGCACGGCATTCAGGCCAGCACGCAGGTCATCACTATTCACAACAGAATCAAGGTGGTTGATTCTGCCCCAGGCACGCTCGAGATCCTCGGTAGCTGTCTCGAGTGCCGCGAATGTGTTTTCGTATGTCACTGCCGCATCATCAAGCTGGCGAATCGCCTCAAGATTTTTTTCGGAGGCCTCAAGGGCAACATCGATATCAGGCTCAATGTGGTCAGGGGTCAGGGCGTCCCACTTGATGTGGTAATCGTCAGCGATAAATGGATGGTTACTCATGATTTGATTGTAGATAAAAATTATGTTAGGTAGATTCGAAACACTGGGCTTCACGATTTTTCCAGACTTGGCCTGCGGGGAAAATACGACCATTCATCGCAATGTAAACCCCTTCGTCCAGCGCCTGCACAGCACCAGTCGCAAAACCTATATTAAAAACGGCATCCGTCTCGCGGAATCTCGCTGGCGCCATCGCTCCCGTGAGCACAATGGTCTTTCCTTTGACGCCCATCAGAGCCTCGGCGGTCTCCGACATAGTATCGGTTCCGTGGGTAATGAGGATATAATTTTGTTCCGTCTGCTCGCAGGTCTCACGGATCATTTTGCGGTCGGTCGCCGTCATTTCCAGACTATCTTTTCGCATCAGCGGCAGCACCTCATACTCGAGGCTCACTAGCGCACCTTGATAGACATGCGGTACGGTCGGGTCACCCACCTCATACTCAGAGGTAGCATCGAAGTAGACCTTGTCGATGGTTCCACCGACGGTGATAACGAGAAGATCCATGGTGAATTACTTTGGCAGGAAAAAGGATCGTTGTTTATCGCTAATCGGCATACCTAACAAGGTCATCACCTCCAGCATATCCTCCCAGAGCTTGCGTTTCTCTGACGTTGCCTCGTTGTGAAGAATGTAGGATGGATGATACGTAACGCGCAGCGGTATTCCTTGATAATCGTGGAACTCGCCGCGCATGCGCGCAACCGCCAGATCACAATCTAACAAAGCATGCGCCGCCGTGCCACCGAGTGCGACAATCACCTTGGGCTGCACGATTTTCACCTCCTGCTCAATGAAGGGCATGCAGGATGCCATTTCCTCTTTTGTAGGCTTGCGGTTATTTGTCGTCTGATTCGGCATGGCGGGGCGGAACTTCACGATGTTAGAAATGTACGTCTGCTTACGATCGATGCCCATAGCGCCGAGGATGTCGTTGAGTTTTTGCCCTGCTTTTCCAACGAAGGGTTCTTGCAGCCTCTCCTCATCGTAACCTGGTGCTTCACCAACTAGCATGACATCAGCCTCAGGATTTCCCGTGGAAAAAACCATCGTCTTACGCAGACTACCCAAATCACGGGCAGGCTTCCATTTTTCCGCCTGCTGTCGCAAGCTGGCAATCTGCTCCTTGGCACTTCCGCCACTCGCCAGAAGACCAGCTTCGGCTGGAGCCTCTGTTTTCTCAACCGGCAGCTCTGATATTTTTGTAGTCGGCTCCGGCCTACTCACAGGCTGTTCTATTGTCTGCTGCACCGTTTTTTTCTCCGAAGATCCTCCATTCCGAGCACGTAGATAAAACTCTCGCAAAATCGCCCGCGCCTCATCGTCGACATTCACATGGGTCTCACCCCTCGCCTCGAGCTGACGAAGATAATGAACCAGTGATTGCGCAGAATTGGACATGCCCTATGAAAAACACAGGTAAGTCCGGACGGCACGCACAAAATGAAATCACAATGGGTGCTTGATAAAGACGGCTCACTCAATAGGCTTCTACCTGTTCATTATGAAAAGTTTACGCAACACCCTGCGCGGCTTATTAATAGCCATGTCCTCCTTGATGGCGGTGGTCAATTTATCAGCAGCAAACTACATCCAGCCTGATTCCTCACGGGAGCTATTCAGACTCGAAAAAATCCCGCTCCAAGAAGACAGAATGAAAGATCTGTCGAGGCAATTAATTGTCCTTGCCAAAAGACCTCATGACGGTAACGCGATCAATCAACGATCCACGGCCATGCTCCTCTCGCTCGCCTCTCATATGAATCCCTACAATATGGAGGTTCGTGAGCTTAATCGACAATTTTCAGCCGGACAAAAATCTAAGGTACCTGATGCTAATCAACTAAACAAAGCCAAAACGCGTATCACAACAATCAAGCGCTGGCTTTCGCACCCCAAGGCGGGCAAAGATGCAAACCTGCTCTCTGTGCTACTTGATGATGCCACAAAGATTCTTCAGCCTGAAACGGCCAACAATAAGGATCTCGGCGACTGGAAGAATACCATTGCTCCGCTAAGACGCTATGCCAGTAAACCACGCAATACACCACCGCAACGAAGGGAAGACGATAAGCCAACAACCGAAGATCCCTTCACTGAGGAAGACCCCAAAGAAAAACCAGCAGTATCTGGTAGAAAATTCCAGATATCCCTGCTGAAAATCGAGGCCCCATTTCTCATAACGAACCGCATTCCGTATGTAGATAAAAAAACAAAGGAGGAAAGAACACGATCAGTCAGTAAGCATAAGATCGCTGAAGTCGAATTGAGAATCGTTCAACGTGATCCTGAAGACGATGCGGGCTTTACTATCAATAGACTCAACCGTAACCCACATATTGATAATCAGCGTTATGATCCTCTCTATAGACAAATACGTGATAACATGACCGGTTTGGTGAATAATCGCTATGGAAATACCGGGCATCACAGAATGTTCGTGAACATTTCCGGGGGAAGTTATGCCCGCCCCAATGACACGGCATTGACCGGCCCCGTGGCTGTCATGTTAGAATCGTCAATCACCAACAAAGAACTGCGTGATGACCTGCTCGTTTGTGCCGATGTTGACAGCAACGGCAAACTCCAGATCCCTGATAATTTCTGGTCATGTATCAATCACCTGCGCAAAACAGAGACCAAAGGAAGATTGATTATACCTGCCAAGGCAACCGATGTGATGATGCAGGTTCTCGTATTTAACGAACCTGAGTTTTTTACCCGCTGGGATGTCTTCAGAGCAGATAATTTGAATGAAGTCATGGCTGTCGCTGGGGTCAAAAGCGACGCCAAACTAGTCGAAGCTGATGATCTCTATGATACGGTGCGAAATTTAACCCGTAACGCTTCTGTTGCATCAATTACCAAGATTCGTGCCGTTCGCAGCAGGCTCGAAAAAATAGCGTCTATGTCGCCAAACCATCTCTCGAGTCGCGCTCTGTTGCTCTACGGAAGTGAAAAAAGGCCACACCACCTCAGTAAAGAAGGTCTCGCCCACGCTCTGCTCGAAGCCGCGACCGCAATGCAAAGCACACTTCTGCATCCAAAGAATCTCGAACGCCCCTCTCCCTCAACCATGAAAACGCAGCACGAGCAGGCACGGGCATTGATCGACCCTGTCGAGCGCCTAGTTGACCGCTCAAACAACGCTCTCTATTCTGAAGTTTTGGAACTCGCCAATGATTTCCGTAGTTTTAGCAACCTCATTAAACGAAATCGCGACGAAGACGAATGGACTTTGTTTCCAGATAAAAAGGTTTTACCCAAATACAGGCAGATGACGACCAAAGCCCAAAAACTGGTCAAAAAGACACGCATTGCCGCTGGATACCCGCAAGTAGTCGTTCAGGCCGAAGAAAATCAAGACTAACGGCCGCCGCGAATCCGCTCACCTACCAATGAATTATGCTTCAGCCTCGGCCATAACTGGCTCTAACGAGGTTTTTCGCTTTGCAATTCCCTAAATCAACAGAAATACTCCACCTGTCATGACCTACCCCAAGATTCGATCTTCTCATTTTATCACTCGCTGCGCACTACTCGCCGTAGCTCTGGGAATTATTTTCCCTACATTCCCAGCATCCGCAGCTTACCGCCCGCCAGATCTTGAAAAGAAAATTTTTGACGTCGAAAAACTGAAAATCAATAAATTTGATCGCGCTGGCCTCGTCGGGGCACTTGTCAGTGTGGCTCGCGACTTTAACGAAGAGGATCACAAGGTCGAGTATGACACGCGCTCCTACGCCCTCGCCATTGCTAGCCGACTCGATAAAGACAGTTCAAAGGTCAAAGATACCCTAGAACAGCTCAAGGACTCAGGAGAGACACTTGATGAAGACAATGCAGACAAAGAGAAAACTGCACGACGTATCTACTCGGGAGTTCGCGCTCTGATGCGGAAAAAAGACAACGAGGCCAACCTCAAATGCGCTGCCTACTGTGTTGATATTGCGCTCAAATTTCACCCAGAAGGGGAAAAGGCAGATAAATTCAAAGAACTGGCAGGCGGCCTTAAAAAGGACGGCCACGAAGCAAACTGGAAGGGCATGCTGAAGTCACCCATCACGCATGACAAAAACCCGAACAATCCGTTCTTTTTCAACCGCCAGCCACAGTTCAGCAAAGTTGAGCGCACAATGCCCGGCGGTGACGCTAAAGCTTTCGCGCGTAAGCAAGCACGTATCGTTGGCCTCTCTGTTCGTAAGCTCCAGAGTGGCAAGCACGCTGGCGCAGCACTGCCCATCCGCATCACAGCCCTCCAAGAAGAGGGACAAGACGGAATACTCTTCAAGTTTGACCAAAAAGTGGGGCCAATGGCCGCTAGTTCGATCGAGGAAGTGATCAAGTTCATGAGAGTGCGATATGACAAAGATAAAATCCCAGATGGATATATGATCGACATTACTTTGGGAGATAAGGGTATTGTTGACGGCCCCTCTGCAGGAACGGCCTTTGCGCTCGCCATCGACTCTTTGTTTACAGGTGAAGAAATCGACCGTGGCTACGCAGTCACCGGCACCATCACTTCAGATGGAGAATCAGGTGTGATTGGTGGAGTTGCCGGTAAAATACGGGGCGCTATCAATAAGGACTGCAAGATCGTGGGTATTCCCCACGGCAATGCCAAGGGCGTTTATGATTCCTTCCTTCTCGATGGTCACGCGCCTCTGCTGAAGATCAATGTCTTCACCCAAAAGACATTCGAGGATGCTTACAAGCTCTCACGCGTTGAGAAGGCGAGCAACATTGTAACAGCAATGGCAACTTACCAAAAAGTAGCTGATCTCGCCCAAGAGAAAGGAACAGAAGTTCTTAAAAACCCTAAAATTCAGGCTGAGTTGGAAAAGGTAATCCAGGCAGCACCTAACCACTTGTCCGCGAAAGTTCTTCTCGACTGGTCCAAAGGTAAGCACACTAAAACCCTATCACTACGTGGCTCACTCGACGAAATTGATCAGGAAATGTCCGCGTTCCGTATGGGCGGCATCAAGGGCGGTGAAGGCAAAGCGACTGCTGAAGAGGCGGTCAAGCATCTCAATGCAATCAAAGATAAACTCGATAGACGCATGATGCCCTACCTCGATGCTGCTATGGTTCTCTGCAAAGCAATCAAAGCCGGCATGAATGAAGGTGAAGAGGAAAAAGACTTCTCCAAGCGTATCGGCAATCTTTACAAAAAGGCAGCAGGAGCCCGCAGTAAGATCCTAGGTGATCCCAAAATCGTCGAAGAAATGGACACCTAATTCTACCCTGGCTAAGTATCTAGCGCTGATGCTTAGCCAGCTAAACCCCCAGCGCCTCACCCTTAAATGAATTAATAACCATGAATGATGGATTCCGCCGCTTCCTCATCCTTGTCGCCGTTTTCTGCGTCGCTTTTATTGCTGTCTTCGTCATGCGCAAGATCCAAGGTGGCAACAGCCTCATGGATATCCTCACTGGCCGGGCTGGAGGCAATGGTTTTGAAAGCGAAGAATACACACTCCGCGACAAACCCTCTATTAACCTGAAGGACGTCGAGGTTCTCGCGGCCATCAATGCGGAGAGCGCGGCACTTGTCAGAGCCGTAGTACCCTCTGTGGTAAGCATCGACACCACTGGCATTCGCCGTGAACGTATTCGTGACCTCTATGGTCGCACCTGGGTGCAGCCGCGTGCCGTGCAGGGTCAAGGATCAGGAGTCATCGTTACCAAAGAAGGTCATGTCCTAACAAACTACCATGTGATCCAGGGCACCCCTCGCATCCGCTTGACGATGCATGATGGCTCGATTCGCTCTGCCAAGGTCATTGGAACTGATCCAGCGGTGGACATCGCTGTTTTAAAAATCGATGGCAAAGGACCATTTACACCCCTTAAGTTTGGCGATTCCTCTAAAATTGAAGTAGGTAATACCGTGTTTGCGATTGGCAGCCCATTCGGCCTTGGCACCTCGGTCACGGAAGGAAAAATCTCAGCAAAAAAGCGCCCCTTCTCGGATAGTCAGGTCGACCTACTCCAAACATCTGCTGCAATCAACCCAGGCAACTCGGGGGGGCCGCTGATTAATATTCTCGGGGAAATCGTCGGCATCAACTCGCGTATCTACTCGACTAACAGGGACAGCCCGGGATTCCAGGGCATTGGCTTTGCCATCCCATCGAATGCTGCTTTCAAGACCATGAAAGACATACTCGATAGAGGGCGTCCAATACGAGGATTCCTTGGCATGGCAATGGAGGATCTCGACCCAATGACCCGCAAAGAGTTCGGGCTCGAGGAGCGCGCCGGCGTTCGTGTCGCTGCACTCGTTCCGAATTCACCCGCAATGAATTCAGGGTTGCAGAAAGATGATATTATTATCAGCTACAAGGGAGAAAAAGTCACCTCTATGCGCCGCCTGATTGCGCTCATCCAACAAAGTAAAGTTGGTGACAAAGTTAGCATGGAGATCTGGCGTGAAGGAGCCAAACACACACTAACAGCCACCATCGGCGAAGCTGATGATTTTGATCAGGAATTACTCAGTGAAGAAGAACAGAAGGCGAGACAAAGATTAGATACAGAGACCATACTCCGCACCATCGGCATCAAATTACGTGAACCAACCCCGATCGAACAAAACAACGGTTTACGGGGCCTCGTCATCACTCAGATCTCAACTAAAAGCAAACTCAAGGGCAAGCTAGTCACTGGGGACATTATCCGCGCCATCAACGGCAGACTTGTGACCACCGTGACAGATTTCTATGCCCGACTGGCAGCGTCCGCATCCGTGCAGAACACAGAGATCACCATTCAACGTGGCCGAGCAATACGCACGCTGACTATTTCGCCAGTTCGCTCCGAGTGAGCATCCCAGCTGATTTTGCCATTCGGCGAGGGGCTTGCATTCGGCGAGAGCCTGAATACCCACCTAGCCGCTGCCACCGTTAGTAGGCGGGAGGAGCAAGTGGTGCTGGCTCAGAAACCGGCGGTGCTTGTACCTCTCCGCTCGAGTGTCCTTTTTTCACCATGGTACCTCCGAGGCTTTGCAGGTCTTTACCAGCACCGATAAAGGTATTGCATGAGCAAAACAAACACGTAACAACGGCGAGTGATAGGATTTGTAGTGATCTCGTCATGCCCCCATCGTGTGCCCGACCGCAGCACGATTGCAATACTGAATTTCACCATGTTTGTCCGCTCAGTAAAATCCCACGCTTGCCAGAGTGCTTAAAATCACTACATTGCCCGCAATCAACTCTAATCACCCTTCATGTCCTGCTATGCCTCTCGGCAATACGGGAACTACCCAACGTACAAACCATGGTCGAATTCCTTACAGCACTTCTTGTTATCTTTGTTGTTATCGTTATCTTTAACATCATCATTTTTGTCCACGAACTTGGCCACTTCTGGGCTGCACGCTGGCGCGGAATGGAAGTAGAGAGATTCCAGATCTGGTTCGGAAAACCCATTTGGAAAAAAACTCACAATGGCGTGCAGTACGGCCTCGGCTGGATTCCTTTCGGCGGCTTCGTCGCTTTGCCTCAAATGGTCACCATGGAAAAAATCGAAGGTGACAACATGACCGACAAGCCTCTGCCGCCCGCTAAACCCATCGACAAAATCATCGTTGCTTTTGCCGGACCGCTTTTCTCGTTTCTCCTCGCTGTTCTCACAGCATTCATCGTCTGGGGCGTCGGAAAACCGTCCTTCAAATACGATACAACGACTATCGGCTACATCGATCCATCAAAGCCGGCTGGGAAAGCGGAACCAGCTTTCCAGGAAGGTGACAAAATCCTCGCAATCAATGGTATCGAAGTCGACCGCTGGCTCGGCGACACAGATACCGGCGTGCGTGAAAACATCATGCTCAGTGAGGGCGAAAAAATTGCTTTCACGGTCAAACGTGAAGGAGTTGAAGAGCCTATCGTCGTGAATAGCGGCTACGCGATTCCTGATTCAGCTTGGTTTGATCGGCGCGCTATGCGCCAGGTCGGCATCATGCCTGGTTCACGACTTTACGTCGGCAAGGTGATCGAAAATAGCCCTGCCGCCGCCGCAGGTGTAGAAGCTGGCGATGAAATTCTAAGTATCAATGGTAAAAAAGCCTACGCATTCCAGCACATCATCGACGCGGAAGAATCCGGCGAACCCGTCACCTTGGTCATCAAGAGAGGCGAGGAAGAAAAAACCATCACTGCCACAGCTCGCACTCCAGATAAGCCTGCCGAGGCAGAGCCTACACTAGGTATCATTCCAGGAGGAGACCCTGATCTGATTGTCTCGATTCCCACAAACCCGAATCCTTACGAGCAGATCAAGCACAGTGCAGGCATCATGTACACCACCATCACGAAAGTGATCTCAAGCCAATCAGACGTGGGTGTGCAACACCTTGCAGGCCCCATCGGCATTGGTAAGGGCTACTACGATATGCTCACCTCACCAGATGGATGGAAACTCGCGCTCGGCTTCACAGTGCTGTTCAATATTAACCTCGCCATTCTGAACATGCTTCCATTCCCAGTGCTTGATGGTGGCCACATCACACTTTCACTGCTGGAGATTATCGCAGGCCGCCCTGTTCACCCAAAAATCCTCGAAGTAATCCAAACAGCATTTGTGCTGATGATTTTTGGACTATTCCTATTCATCACCTCAAAAGATATAGGATCATTCTTTGTCGGGGAAAAGGAAGACCCCACCCCTGTTTTTGAAGAAGTAGCACCAGCGGATTAGATTCCGCCCGGTCGCACTACTCCAAACCCACTTGTCTAACAGCCTCGTAGAGCACAATCCCTACCGAGGTCGACAAGTTCAGACTGCGCGTACCATTTTTGGTCATTGGAATGGTCAACGTAGACTCTGCGTTTTCACTTAATAAGCTTTCCGGCAGTCCCTTGGTCTCACAGCCAAATATCAGGTAATCTCCATCCTGAAATGCAACATCCCAGTGCGGGTGATCCGACTTAGTTGTCAGCATCCAGATGCGATTATCCCCTACCGAGTTTGTGAACTCATCCCAGTTTTCCCATACCTTGAGATCGACATCTTTCCAGTAGTCGAGGCCAACTCTACGCACTTGGCGGTCATCGAGTGAAAAACCAAGTGGTTTTACGAGGTGAAGGCGAGCTCCCGTGGCAAGGCACAAACGCCCTGCTGCGCCAGTATTGTGAGGGATTTCAGGAGTGACAAGAACCACGTTGAGCATACATGAAATTAGGCATCATAGCCGCGGCGCTATCAAGCACCGATGTATTTTAGATTCCGTGACTGACATTCTAAAAGGTCTATGATACGTGGTGGCAATCGCTTAACACACACACCATGAAAAAACGTATTCTCATTGCCACAGTCGTTGGTGCAGTCATTGCATTTGTCTGGGGTTTCGTTTCCTGGTCATTTCTCTCTTGGCACACACCCAAATCATTTGAAAACAGCGCAGAAGTGGCTGAGGTCATTTCCCGTAATACAGACGGACACGGTATGTACATGCTGCCACCTCATGGCAAAGATGGCCAACCTGATGTAGACGCCATCAAGAAAGGCCCATTCATGTATGCCATCGTCAGACCAGGTGAACTCAACGATTGGAGCATGTTCAAACCCATGATCCTTAGCTTTGCGGTAAACCTTTTTCTCGCGTTCCTCATAGCCACCATCATGATAAGGCGCAGTCATTATCGCTCCAAGTTATTGGTTGGCGCAGCATTCGGGCTGTTTGCCGGCATCACAGCCGCCTTACCGCTAGCAATTTGGATGGAGCTTCCCAGTATGGAAATGACGGCACGACTGTGCGATCCAATCATCTCATGGACACTTGCTGCAGCTGTCATGGGGCTTATCGTGATTAAGCCAAAACGGCGTATCTTTACCTAGTAGCAATTACTCTTACTTGATCCTACGTGCTTGCGCCTTTGCAAGAGATTCGTCACAATACCCGTGACGGAACGTCAATAACGATGGACATCAGCAACGACACACCACGGCACATAGCCATCATCATGGATGGTAATGGCAGATGGGCCAACGCACGTGGACTACCACGGGCGGAAGGTCATCGAGCAGGCGCGGAGTCCGTTCGTGAGGCAGTTGAGACCTGCCGCCAACTCGGTGTTGAGTATCTCACACTCTACGCATTTTCCTCAGAAAACTGGAGTCGACCGAAAAAAGAAATCGATGCCCTCATGGGCCTTCTGGAAAAATTTCTACGTGAGAAACTCCCTGAGATGCTTAAGCAGAACGTGCGATTCCACGCCATTGGCCGGTTAGACGCGCTTCCGCCAAAATGCCGCAAGCAGATCGATCGGGCGATTGAAAGCACCACAGCAAACACTGGACTAAACCTCATTCTCGCACTGTCCTACGGATCACGTGAGGAGATTACCGACGCCGCTCGCGCGCTCGCAGAAAAAGCGGCAGCTGGTGAGATCGATCCCGCCAGCATCGATAACACAACTTTTGCCAACCACCTTTACACCAAAGACATTCCCGACCCCGACCTAATGGTTCGCACCTCAGGTGAACTTCGTATTTCTAACTTTCTGCTGTGGCAGATTTCCTACTCTGAAATTGTCATCAGTCCGAAATTCTGGCCCGACTTCAAAAATGCTGACCTGCGTGCAGCTGTCGAGGAATACGCACGCCGCCATCGTCGTTTCGGCGCCGTCTAACATTTTTATTTTCACCTGCCGTGCCGGACTCAGAAAAAACTCTACTGCTTGTTGACCAAGATCTCGATTATCTTGAATGGGCGACCAAGCACCTCAATGCCAAAGGCTTGCGTATTCTCCGTTGTGACCACGCTGAGAAAGCCGCCAAAGTCTGCGACACCACCGAGGTGGATCTTATCATTGCTGACATTGTGCTTCAGCCATTCGATGGACTGACCCTGCTAAGCCGTATTCGCGCCGCCCACCCAGGCACCATGATGATTCTAACAGCAGGCTTCCCAACTACGGCACAAATCATCGAAGCCACGCAACTTGGCGCGCAGGATATTCTACGCAAAGAGTCACTGACCTTTGAGCTACGCCCTGTCGTCGAGAATGCATTACAAGCATTTGAGCAGCGCCGCACCGCCAATGATGCTGGCTCCATTGGCCAGACGATTGATGGTCGGGTAAAAATCATCGGTAACTCACGACCACTCCAAGACGTTTTTAAAATCGTCGGACGTGTCGCACGCACAGATGCCCCAGTTCTGGTATCGGGTGAGAGCGGTACAGGCAAGGAACTCGTCGCCAATGCCATCCATGAGTATTCTCCTCGCGCTAAAAAACAGTGCATCGCCATTAACTGCGGTGCCATTCCGGAAAACTTGTTAGAATCCGAGCTTTTTGGCCACGAGAAAGGCGCTTTCACTGGTGCAATCCAACAGCGTGCCGGCCTGTTTGAACAATGTGATGGTGGCACGCTATTTCTGGACGAAATTGGCGACATGCCCGCCCCAGTTCAGGTAAAACTGTTGCGCGTCCTGCAGGACGGAACTTTCTCGCGTGTCGGTAGTAACGAAACCCAGAAATCCGATGTCCGTATCGTCGCGGCTACAAACAAAAACCTCGCTGAGGAAGTCTCCCGCGGCCATTTCCGGGAAGATCTTTTTTACCGACTCAACGTGGTTGAAATTCACTTGCCACCACTACGCGCTCGTGCCGAAGACATCCCGCTGCTTGCCGATCATTTCCTGCGCCTCACCATTAAACGCAACGGCATGAATCCGGTGAAACTCAGCAGCGAGGCAACCGACCACCTTAAAAGCCATTCGTGGCCCGGCAATGTGCGTGAACTCGAAAACACCATCGCCCGCGCTTGTGCCCTCGCTACGAGCGACGTCCTGCTACCTGCCGACATCGAGTTCACCCGCCGTATCAGCAAGCCCGAAGACGCCACCACGGCCAGAGCACTCGCCCACCTACGATCTGTCGCGCCAGATGACGTGGATTTTGCAGAATGGCTTGAGGAAAAACTCGGAAGCAGCACCGCAAGTTAGTAAATCAGGCTATTTAATGAGCTGGTTCAGTGTGTAGTAAAACACCTCATTAGCTAGAGGGTCGCCATCCTTGGACTTCAACCCTTTGAAAGTAATCTGATACACCCGCAAGGGCTCAAGTTTTTGCACATCGATTTCAATACTCTTGGCGCTGGGCTGACGAACCGCTATTACTTCATCACGCTGATCTAACATGGGTCCACCATAAGACCACTTAGACTCATATCTGAAAGAGCGGACACTTATATTTGTAGCGTTACCAGGTTGCGTTAATGAAAGTAGAAAGCCATCGGTCATGAGTTTGATCGCCTGAACATCAAATGGCGTTTTTCCACTCCAGGTGATCCGCTGCACACCCTCGGCGGGCTTACCCCATCCACGAACGGTGTGACCCGTGTAGAGTGTTTTTCCATCGGCGGAAAACACAACTCGGTTTCCTCCGGAGAGTAAACCTTGGCCGTTAATAAAATGGGTACAGGCGCCCTGATACTCGCCATTCACCTTATCTAACATAACGCGGGTGATTCTTCTGCCATTGTTGTCGGGAATCAGAATCTGCCCAGCAAACGGCCCGAAGCCTTCGGGGATTTCAATTGGCTCACTTGCCGAGCGGTTCATTTCCTTGTGTGGAATTAAAACAGCCGGACGCGTGCGCATGGCATCGATTTCCTTCAGGGTCATCTTGAGTGGATCTTTTCCTTCCGGCCATTTTGGATCCCAGACGAGGCTCGACGGGTGCCCATAGAAATTTCCTTTCCTAACATGATAAAGCGGTGTGGTTGCGCGCCAGTCGCCCTGGTTATCACCGCACCAGATGTTTCCTTTAGAATCACGCATAATGCCGTTGTGCATACGAAAACCACTCGCGAACGGTGTGACCTTACCGTCTTTGCTGTAGTGCATCACCCAGCCTTTCCATTGCACGCCGGAGAAGTTTCTGCCGCGACGACCGATCTTAGAGTAGTTACCGCGCACGTGGTGGAAGGTGGGGCCGTTGTGCGATGCCGTACCGACCGCAATGTAGTAGCCACCTTTCCCATCGGGGCAAATTTCGTTGGTCTCGTGGTAGTTGCCGCTCACACCCCAGGCATCGGTCATGCTGCGATAGCTGTCAGCGGTACCGTCACCATCGGTATCCCTCACCTCCGTGAGCTCGGGCATCTGGCTGATGATAATGTGGCCAGGCGCAATGACCTCCATGCCACATGCGTTGTGAAAACCTGAGGCGAAGTGCTTCCACTGGAATTTCTTGGCATCGGCAACCGGCTTCGCCATCAGTACATCACCACGCCGCAACGCAACGTAGAGTGTGCCGTCAGAATCAAATTTCACCGCGCCCACTTCGGGTGGCAACCCCTTGGGCAGCGCAACAGTTTCCACCTTCCAGTAGTCTGCCGAATACGCCAGCGAGGAAATTCCTGTTAGAAAAACAGCGGGTAATGCCCACATTTTCGAGAAAATAGATTTAAAAAGATTCATTGGATTATTTCTTGAGGGTTTTGATGTAAAGCAGCAGTGCCTGATACTCGTCTTTCTTGAGCTGATACGGCGGCATGTAGTTTTCCGGGAAACCTTCTACGACTTTCGCGTTCGGCTTACGGATGGATTCCAGAATGTAGGCATCATCCGCAAGCACCGGTTTATTGGCACCTTTGATCTTGCGTTCCGAACCATGCAAGCCTAACAGACTAGGCCCATGACTCTTTGATCCATCAAGTGAGTGACAGGTGATACATGCCATGGCGGCGAACACACGCTTACCGGATTCCGCATTCACTCCACCCTTGAGCATGTTTTTGTTAGGCGACCCAGCATACTGGGCAATCTCAGCACCTCGAATGGTGACGACCAGCTCCGTATCAGAAATTTTTTCCACGGTCTGCCCGGGCAAGCCATCCTGATAACTCAACACCCCTCTCCCTTTGAGTTTGTAGCTGATACTCATTGCATTTTCGGCATCTACAGAGCTGACTTCACACACGATCTCAGCACCACCCGCAGCATACTTGAGCATGATGCGCTTTCCTTTTTTGGTGTAACCCGAGAACTTGGCAGGCTCGGACAAATCAGAGAGACTTTTTCCGCCAATTTGCAGCGGATGCTTGCCGCTCGCTTTGTAAAACATCGTCCCCACAAGGTTAGGCACATATCCAAACGACTGACGACTACCGCGCTTGGTATCGCCCCAGTAATTCTGCATATCCAGAAACCCATTGTTCCAGGCGTAGAGCAATCGGCACTCGACCGTGTCCCAACAGTAGGAAAGTGCACTTCCGTAGTTAACGCCAATCGCAGCGGGTAGTCCGCCGATCGGTTTGTATTCGCCAGGCACATCGCTTCCCTTTTTAGCGTTATACTTGGGGGATTTAGCACCTCGATCGTGGCGACCTAACACCTCGCTACTCAGACCAGGCTGCGGCATGAACGTGCGCAGCAGCAGAGGTTCTTCAGGAGAGCCAAGTGGCCGGTTACTGTAGGTGAGAACAGTGCTGGGAAGACCTTCAGAGTCTGCGAATACAGGTGCCACGGCAGAAGCCATCGTGAGGAAAAAAACAGGTAGTCGTTTCATGGGTTATTTAATCGATTGAATTTAGCACATGCTAATGTAAATCGGGAACTCCATCTATACGCAACCAAAGCGCTCTTTATACAGCCTTTTTCCTACATTTCTTGGTTAGCTTTCCCTCTTGATTGCGGCGCTCAGTGCGACATGCTGACCTCATTCATGAACCAACACATCCAGCACCCCGTGATAGATGACCGCATGACACGCCTCCGCCAGCGTGACTGCCCGACCTCCGAGTTCAGGACATACGTTCGGGAGATCGCGCAGATGATGGTGCCCGCTGTCACAGAGAACATGTTCACTCTGCCCGTGGAATGCGAAACACCCTTGGAAATCACCACCGGTAGAAAACTGGAACGTGAAATCGTGCTGGTGCCCATTCTCCGAGCCGGTCTGGGAATGCTCGAAGGTTTTCTCAATCTGCTACCAGACGCCTCCGTGGCACACATCGGCATGGAGCGTGATGAGCAAACTCTTCAGCCAAGAAGCTACTATTTTAAAGCACCCACCGTGTTAGGCGATGCGGATGTCATCGTGATCGACCCCATGCTCGCCACCGGAGGCTCAGCCAGTGCCGCCATTTCCGAACTCAAGAAACACGGCGCTCGCCATATTCGGTTTGCGTGCCTGGTAGCCGCGCCCGAGGGTGTGCAAACGATGAATAACGCCCATCCCGATGTCCCTATCTACTATCCGGCCCTGGATAACCGCCTCAACGAGCACGGCTACATCCTCCCCGGCCTTGGCGACGCTGGCGACCGCATCTTCGGCACGGTTCACCCGTAATTCTTATGTCGCGTGTTTTTCTTCCTCTGTTAGGCCTCTTGATACTCACGCAATGCGGGAAAGAGGCCGCAACCGAATCGTTAATCACACTCGAAAAACACACCTATCATCAGCCGATGATGGGTACGCGCTTTTCCATCGTGCTGTTCGCAGGCAATAAGGAAAAAGCCGACACCGCCGCCAAATCTGCCTTTGAATATGCGGAGGAGGTCAACCGTGTGTGCTCGGATTACGATGTCACCAGCGAGCTGATGCAGCTTAACGCAGCACCAGCCAACGAGCCGTTCAGGTGCAGCCCGATTCTTTTCCAAGTCCTCAGTAAAGCACTCGACATTGCTAAAAAAACCGACGGCGCTTACGACCCCACCCTCGGTTGGCATTCCTATAACTGGCGCATGGCACGGAAAAAGGAAAAGCTCCCCACCACCGAACAAATCGCCAAGGCAAAGGCAGCCAGCGGATGGAAAAAACTCATACTCGAACCCGAATTACGCACAGCCACCAAGCGGGTGGATAACATGCGACTCGATCTCGGTGGCATCGCCAAGGGATATGCCGCCGACGGCATGCTCTCCATTTTGGAAAAACAAAATATCACCCACGCATCCATCATCGCCGGCGGCGAGGTTTTGTTAGGCGATCCCCCACCTGGCGAAGACGGCTGGGAAGTCACGCTGAAAACACTGGACACCAAATCCGAAGTATTACCCAAAACGCTCAAAAAAGCGAACTGCGCTATCTCCACATCCGGTGACATTCACCAGTTCATTACCATTGACGGCACACGCTACTCCCACATTGTAAATCCCAATACAGGGCTGGGGCTCATCCGCCGTATCTCTGCCACCGTGGTAGGCTCAGACGCCACTCTCACGGATGCTCTCGCCACGGCATTCTGTGTGAACCCGCAGCTTCCCTACCCAGATATTGCAAGTAAGGTAATCTACAATAATAACGCAGAATCCGCAGGGATACTCTATCATTTAGAATGACTTGCGCCTATTTACTCAGCTTCTAACCTGAAGAAGGCGGCGTTGTCTGCTGGGGTGAAGATAAACTCTAACTTACCGTCACCGTTAATTGATGTCTGAGGTGCAGTCATAGCAAAAGGAAGGAAGCTTCCCGGCAGAAGCGTGGTGCTCTTTTTCACACCAATGGTAAGCTTGAATTGGCCTGAACCATCGCGTTGGAGAAGCGGATAACCCACATGAAGACCTTGCACTTGTGAAGGCGTGTAGAGCCCGAACGGATTGGGATCATTAATCACGTTGTTCTGTCCCGTGGTGAAGTTGGCGTCATACTGTGTTTGGCTAAACAGAGTGTTGGTAGACAAGAAGGCTGCCACTTGCGCTGTCTGCTGCACCTGCCAATCGAAACCTTGGTCGGCAAGTTCGTTTTCCAAAGCGTCATTCATACCATCGTTATCAGAGTCGGTAGAAGTTAACACAGCGGTTCCTGTTAGTGTAATATCGTAGGTAGATTTAGCGGCAACATTACTGGTGATGTGAAGTGTCGCAGTTCGTGATCCGCTTTCGCCCGTGAAGGGGTCAAAATCAACGGTAAACGTTGTGCTGCCACCACTGGGCACCGGTGTCGTTGGACTTGCCGATACTGTAAAAGCTGCGGCGTCCGTTCCATCAATGGTGATTCCCAGCCCAGTAAGGTCTCCAATCCCCGGGTTTTGAATGGTGAATGAACGGCTGGCGATGGTTCCCTTGGTGATAGTTCCAAAGCTGATGCTTCCTCCATCCGCAATGATGTTTCCTCCTGGCTGCTGAACGTTGATGTCTAACGCGTCGCCAATAAGGGACACTTCAAACGTGCCTTGCACGGGATCGTCACCAGAGATGCTGAGGGTTGCTGTGCGATTGCCAGCGGCTGAAGGAGTGAAGGTCACATCAAAGGTAGTTTCTGCATCCGGGGCAAGCACGAGGGTGGTCGCTGTGGTATCAACGATGAAGTCGCTTGGGTTAGCGCCTGTGACAACCGGATTGCCAGAGAGTGTTAGTGTAGCTGTTCCGGTATTCTTGATCGTGAATATCTCTGTTAGACTATTTCCTAGATCCACGGAAAACGAGACACTGGCCGAGCCTGCATCAAGTTCAGAATCGGTGGGTTGTTCTACAGTAAGCTTGGGTTTGCCATTGAGAAATGCCTTAACAACATACCGGCTGGATAAGAGGGGATCCGAGCCTGCTGTCGTAAAAGTTCCGCCCAAATAGAGCTGACCAGCGCCACCGGATGCGATAGCACGGACGGGCTGATTCACCCCTCCACCCAGTGGAGACCAGTTCGTGCCATCCCACTTGGCAATGCGGCTTGCTGGAATGTTTAAGCTGGTTACATCATTTACAGAGGAAAATTCTCCACCAACATAAATTTCTGTGGATGACAAAGCAGAGATGGCTCGGACATGGAAACTCGTTCCATTCTGGCTGGGTGTTCCCAGCGGTGACCAGTTGGTTCCGTCCCATTTTGCGATACGGTTGGCTGATATGTTGGAACTTGTGGCATCCCTAACACTGGTAAATTGGCCTCCCACGTAGATCTCAGTAGAAGATATTGCGTCGATAGCATAGACAGTGTTATTCGTGCCGTTCCCGGTACTCGTTCCAAAAGGAGACCAGTTCGTGCCATCCCATTTCGCGATACGGTCCGCTGATATGTTGGAACTTGTGGCATCCTTAACACTTGTAAATTGGCCTCCCGCGTAGATCTCTGTTGAAGACAGTGCGTGGATAGCGTAAACGGTGCCAGAAGTTCCGTTTTGGCTACTAGTTCCAAGCTGCGACCATCTCTTGGTGATGTCGTTCCACATGGCAATGCGGCTTACTGGTATACTGCCGCTTGAAGCATCTTCTGCGTCCGAAAAGCTTCCACCAACGTATACCTCTGAAGATGATAGGGCGGAGATTGCGTAAACAGTGTTGCCTACGCCGTTGTCGTTAGTTGTACCGAGCTGCGACCATTTCTTGGTGACATCGTTCCATTTGGCAATGCGTTCTGTAAACTTATAGCCATTGCTAGAGTCTGATACCCAGAAAAAAGAGCCACCGACATAGACCTCGGTAGGAGATAATGCATAGATAGAGAGTACGGTTCCAGTAGCTGCAACGCCGTTCTGACTAGCTGTGCCTAGTCGCTCCCATTGATTACCATTCCATTTTGCAACTTTATTCACCGACATATCCCCTATGGCGGTAAAATACCCGCCTACGTAGAGATCTGATCCTGATATAGCGAGGGCGTAGACAACTCCGTTTAAGCCACCATTTGGTGTAGGCATTTGGGACCATGAATTGCCGTCCCAACGCGCAATTTTGCTCGCTACTTGATGTGAATTGGAAGAGTCCGCAACGTCATTGAAAGTCCCTCCCACGTAGATATCAGCGGACGATCGCACAGCGATCGCAAAGATGGTACTGCCAGTGCCGTTCTGGATATCTCCGCCAGCAGATGACCAGATGTTAGATGTTGTATTCCAGATGGCCATATTCCTGACAGCTAAATTAGACTGAACTGAATCTTTAACACCTCCAAAACCTCCACCCACATAGATCTCAGTCGAGGAAATTGCTGTGATCGCAAAGACGGTGCCAGTTGCTCCATTTTGTGATGCTGTACCTAATGGTGACCAGCTCGATCCATTCCACATGGCAATGCGGCTGGCAGAGATGCTCGTTCCAGTTGAGTCAGATACGGTGGCGAACTGTCCACCAACAAAGACTTCCGTCGATGAAAGTGAATCAATCGCCCAGACGGTGCTGGCAGTTCCGTTTTGAGTAGGGGTTCCAAGAGGGGACCATACCAGAGTGTCGTCATTCCATTTGGCGATGCGATTGGCTGAGATGTTTGTTCCACTTGAGTCAGAAACGGTCGTGAAGGTGCCACCTACATAGATTTCAGTAGAAGATACTACGTCTATGGCATGAACGTTGTTGTTGGTGCCATTTTGACCACTGATTCCTAAGTGGGACCATGTCTGAGTGGCAGTATCCCATTTGGCGATACGATTCGCCGAAGTGAAGCTAATAGTTGCATCCCGCACGCTCGTAAATTGTCCTCCTACGAGAATCTCAGTAGCAGAGAGTGCGGTAATAGCCCAAACGTTGCCGGTGGCACCGTTTTGGGTAGCACTTCCTAGAGGAGACCATGTCTGGGTGTCATCATCCCATTTGGCAATACGATTCATAATGGTGTCTGCACCAGTAGAGTCAGAAACTCTAGAGAAGACGCCTCCCACGTAGACTTCTGATGACGAGAGCGCCTCAATAGCCCAGACGTCATGATCGACACCATTTTGAGAAGATGTGCCGAGTGGTGACCATTGGCTACCATCCCATTTCGCAACGTTTTTAACGGGTGTGTTACCCGCGACCGTAAAACGTCCGCCAATATAAACATCCGAACCTTGAATAGCAACAGCTCTGACGAAAGCCCCGCTAGAACCACTGTAATCAACTCCTGGGACAGTGCTGGGAGAGAGGCTTACCCAATCAACATCGCTAAAAGTAGGGTCAATACAAACGGGATAGACTGCGTCCTTATCTACTACCTTCAAGGTGATATCACCTTGATCGGTGACGTTCATGAAGGCTGAAAGTTTTTTCCCAGTAGCATCGGTGACTAGTAACCGACTATATGCTAATTCGCGTTTGGAGTCAGTGAGTGTGATTTTGACTCCATATGCGGCAGCTTCTGCTTTTGCTCCTGTGATACCAAGAAGAACAGTTAAATCACCTGATCCTGATGGTTTTTCATCGATGATAAAATCCTGCCTCACTCCATCCATGCTGACAGAGTATTTTTCAACAAGACCCGGGCGCGTATAGGAGACGGCTTTCTCAGTCACCGATACGATACCTACGTTGGGTAGCTTGGTATGGAAATTATTGCCGCGCCCAATATTCTCAGCTCGCAAGCGCAGGCGGCTGGTGTCTCCTTTTTCAGTGGAAACTAACCATAAACCTTCGGTAGTGGCATCGGCTTCAAGTTTCTGAAAGCCGGCTCGTAAATGAGCACCTTTCTCTGTGAGGGTGATTCCAATGGCATCGCCCTTGTAGTCTTGGGTAGCTTTGGCACCGATTTCAGAAAATGGGATTGGCCCGGATAGCGGGTTTGCGTTAGTCAGCGAGGAAACGGCGAGTGCGATAAGCAGGGTGAAGCCCTGTTTGATGTGTATGGTCATGTTGTGTGTTGTTGAACGTGTGCTGTTCAACTAGCACCACTCGCTAAACATTATTGAATAATGACTGTGTGTGAAGTTTAAAACACCGTTTAAACAGAATCTATACTAGTAGCCCAACCACTGTTTCAACATCTAGAATAACACCCCCAGTCTTTTACCCATCCGCCCGAGGATGTGCTGCATCGTATGCCTCGCGTAGGCGCTCCTTGGTAACGTGGGTATAGATCTGTGTGGTTGAGAGCGAGGAGTGGCCTAACAGACTCTGCACACTGCGTAAATCCGCACCGTGATCAAGCATGTGGGTGGCGAATGTGTGGCGTAGTTTATGGGGAGTGATCCCGATGCCGATCCCGCTCGCCTGCATGTATTTCTTCAATAACATCTGCACTGCGCGCGCGCTCAACCGGCTCTTGTTAGGGTCTTTGTTTTTATTGATGAAAAGTGGGCCGTCGTGAACCTTCGCCTCGCTGCGGTATTTCTGGATGGCTTTCATGGCGTGGGAGCCGATGGGCACGATGCGCTCCTTGTTTCCCTTACCGACCACGCGTAGTGTTTCAGATAAAAAATCCGCATCACGCACATCAAGCGCGACCAATTCGGAGACACGCAGGCCACTTGAGTAAAACAGCTCTAGGATCGCGGTGTCACGCGCTGGTTGCCACGGCTGTGCGCGCTTATCCAGCTCCATCTTCAACGGCATTTCCAGCAGCTCCTCCATCTGTTTAAGGTTGAGTACGACCGGTAGCTTTCTTTCAGCCTTTGGTAACTGCACATCCGCAAGCGGACTCACTTTCAGCCCGCGTCGATGCACAAGATACTTGTAAAACGATCGCAGTGCCGCGAAGCGGAGTCGGATGGTTGACCGCGCCATTTCCTGTTTCATCAGCTCAAAGAGGTAGCCTCGATAGTCGTCAGCCGATTCATCCCACCAGCTGGAAAATGCACCGCCCCGCCAGTCGCGGTAAGCGTTCAGGGCATGGCTGTAGTTCCTCAGCGTACGTTCGGAAGCATTGCGCTCAACACGCATGAATTCAAGAAATGCCTCAGTATCGCCAGCCATTGTTACGGGATTCTAAAGTATTTTACCTAAAAACAAAACCTTGTTTGAGAATTTCGCCAAAAATCATGCTGCAAAACAACAGCCGTGCCGCTATAATCGCTATTATGACGATTCGTTTCGCCATGCTCATCTTTGTCGTTTCCTTTGCTGCCATCACTGGCTGGCTGGTTACGCGTAAGCCCGCCGATAGTGATCTCGCGCAGACGCCCCCGGTTCCCAGTTCTGCGGAAAAGGACAGCAAGGAGAAAAAGACCCAACCGGAATCAAACACACCGACGACTGACGTGGTCGCCATTTCCGATGAGGAGCAGGAACTGAAAAAGCTTCTGCAGTCGATCACCATCCCGCGCATCGATATTCAGGACGAACCACTGGATCAGGCGATTGCATTTCTTAATCTAAGTATTCGCGAGCTAGAGCCCAGACGGCTGGGCAGCCTGAATTTCCTTGTTAGAAAGCCTACCGTAACAGATGACGCTGCTCCAACCGCCGCAGATACCCGCACCGTCACCCTACAAGCAGAGAACATCAGTATCGCCGATGTGATCGATCGTATCTGCACGCAAACTGGGCACGACTGGAGCATCGAAGACGGCACGCTAGTTCTCAATCCAGGGGAGTGAGCCTTGCAGTTAGGGAGTGGGGACACTCTTGTCCCCGGCTCACTGTCGCGCGTCATGCTGGCATATCCTGCGGCATAATTCTTCGCTCGACAGTGAGATGCGGTTTGCAAACCCGCGCTCCATCACTCTACGAATCGAATCGAGTGCAGCACCTGCTGGGCGAAGCCGTCCTGCATGCGCTTCTTGATATTGAGTGGCTGGTCACCGGTCGGGTTCAGCAGCATCACCGCAAGCAGGCCCTGAGGATTTTTTTCCTCCAGGATGGCTACGAATTTGATGTAAAAAATGGTGCCGTCCTCAGCAGTAAAGCGGCCTAACAGGCAAGCGGCGGCGTAGGGGCCGACCTTGGTGCGGTAGCGCATGCCTATCTTGCCGTCCTTTTTACCTTTGAAAAATGCGGGGACAGATTGTTTTTCTATCAGTGCGGCAGCGGTTTGGAGTCGGTGCTCCATCGGCTTCCCCACTGGAATAGTCAGACCTGTTAGGCGAGCAGATTCGTGCAGCTTGTTTTGAATGGCTTGGGTAAACCGGATTGCTTCCTTCACCTTTGGCCGTGTCTGCATAATGACCCTGCCCTCATATTCCTTCGGCACAGCGATGGTGAATGCTCTCTGCCTGCCGGGCTCCGCTCCGTTTTTCTTGGCAAACGCATCATCAATGGTGTGCAGCTTACCGGTGTCCCGGATGTCGGTGACCTTCTCGGTAATCGTCTCAAGCGCGGGTAATTTACTAGGCTCAGCTGGTGCGGGCTTGGCTGCATCCTTGAGGGTGAATTTAGGCAGCTTGAGCATGGCGAGCTTCGAGAGATATGCTTCCTTCAGCCTGGCTGTGGTGGCGCGGAAATTTTTCTCGTTTTTCGGCAGGTTCTTGATCGAGTATGTGCGGATGACCACGCCCTTACCATTCGCACCGTTGTGCAGGCAGTGGATATTGAATTGGTGATATTCCGGGTGTTTTTCGTAGGCGTAGAAACTGACAATACGTGGGGTGCTGAGTTTACCGACTTCGGTCTCCTGTTTTCCTTTTTTGTAGAAACCCATCATCGCTTGCATGGATTTATTGATGTCGGACTGCCCGGGAGTAATCGCGATCCCGACGCGCTGGATCCATGACTTCGGGCTACTCCCCTTCGTATAATAAGTGTTGTATGCTGACGCCTTGTTGCGGGCGACATAGCCGAGAACATAGGTTTTACCATAAAACTCAAAGCTAGGTTTGGCTGTAGCTGCATCGGCTGGCTTGGTAGCTGGCTGCTGCGCGGAGAGTAGGGAAATGCAAAAAAGGGACGAAATCAGGCTGAGAGACAATATTTTCATGATGTCGGCATTCCAGCAGGAGGTGGACGGAAAGACAAGCTATCCCTTAGAAATATCAAGGTTCTGGAGCATAACTACGCATCTGCGTGCAGAATTTTCTAAAAAACTCTGTGTGCGGTTAAAATTTACTTGCCCGAGGGGCAGGAATGTGGTGAATTCCCGCCCCCGCACGGCATGCAAGGTGTGTACCGGCGGTTTTTAAGCATTCAGCATTCCCCAAGGAGATATTCCCATGGCCTACGCAGTTTTCAAAACAGGTGGTAAACAATACCGCGTTCAAAAAGGTGACACCCTCGACGTCGAGAAGATCGATGCAGAGGTTGATTCCGAAGCAAAGTTCGATGAAGTCCTTCTCGTCAATGACGGCAGCAGCACGACTGTTGGCGCACCATTTATCGACGGAGCAGTGGTCACCGCCAAGGTCGTGGATCAGTTCCGCGGCAAAAAGGGTGTGGCATTCAAGTTCAAGCGTCGTCAAGGTTACCACAAGACTAAAGGCTACCGCCGTCACCTCACCAAGCTGGAAATCACCAGCATTGGCTAATCATTTTTTCCAAACTTTAACTACTTCGAACAATGGCTCATAAGAAAGGACAAGGATCCGTTAAGAACGGTCGCGATTCACGCAGCAAGCGCCTCGGCGTCAAAAAATTCGGCGGCGAAGTCGTCGTAGCTGGTAACATCATCATTCGCCAACGCGGCACCAAGTGGCACCCAGGTAACAACGTTTACATGGGTAAAGACCACACCATCCACGCCAGAGAAGACGGGAACGTCTACTTCGACAAAGGAGGACGTCGCGTCAATGTGAAGCTCGCAGAGGCAAGCTAAACAGCGACCAAGAAAATTTTATGAGCCCCGCTGGATACTCCGGCGGGGCTTTTTTGTGTGCCATCGCACGTTCGTTTTATGGAATTCATGCCGAAAAATTGACCCCGTGACTATAAAAAGTTAGATTGGCATGGCATGAACCCCGAGGCACACCGACTGCATCTCAAGCTGCGTGATAACACAGCTGTCTCGGCACGCCCTCTCAGCCCGGATGACCGTGAGCAGCTCGCTGCAGGATATCCTCTACTCTCTGAGCAGTCGCGCTACCAGAGGTTCTGGACACGCACGGGTGAAGTCATTGGTGACAAAATGCTCGACCGACTGCTTGCAGTGGATGAGCAAAACCACACGATCTGGGCCGTCATTGATGCTGAGAGAGACTATCCAGGACTGGGAGCTGCAAGCTTCTGGCGGTTCCCCGAGGAACCAACGAGAGCAGAATTTTCCTGCACAGTGTTAGATCGCGATCACGGTCGCGGTATTGGCACCCTACTGCTTGCTATCCTCTGGCTCGATGCATTTTCAAAAGGTATCGAGGAATTCATCGGCTACACAATGCCGGAAAACAAACAGGCGATCAGCTGGATGATGGACACAGGTGCCAAAGGGGAATGGGATGGCTACAAGGCAATCTTCCGCTGGGATCTGACAGATATGTCCCGGCTACCTCTCACCCTAGCTGCTGGCGATCTGGCAGAGTGGATCGCCGAGCTCACGCCGGCATTTCTGGATGTGTAAATAATCTGGCGTTTACCAGAGAATTTTCCGAATCCCAATGCGCGCGAACCAACCTGTCTCAGCATCTTGGTCGAACACGCTATTTCCGGATGTCGTTTCTACTTCCAGATCATTGATGAATGTTGCTCCAGCCCACACGCCCAACCAAACCTTCTCGGATAGACGGCGCTCGATACCAATTCCAGCCTCCAAGACATCGAACTGAACATTAAACTCGTTACCGCCCTGCTCGACATTCCACGCACCACCGGACGGCCTCACATCTGCGTGAAATAACCAGTCTTCACACGGCTGCCATGAGGCACGAATAAATGGACCGTTGAAGCGCACTATCACGTCATCATTAGGCATCCACTGAAAACCAATCCCCGGAAACACACGCGTCTCAAGCGGGTCCGAGAAAAACACAATACCTCCAAGCCACGCAAATTTTGATGACACTCTGTAGCGGAATCCCGCCTGACCGCTCACAACAAAATCATCGCTACTAATACCTCCACCATCCGTTGCGATACCGGGTGAAATATTTGTCGTCCACGCCCACTTGCTGCCCGGTTGCTTATACATCCAGCGGAGACTCAGCCGAATGTCATGCAAGTCCATGTCGCCGACAACGGTGTCCGTATCAAGCCATGTGGATGTGTAATCGAGACCAAACACAATCGCATGATGATCATTCAAGTAGATCAGCTTCGACAACGGCACGCTAACTTCAACCTGCTCAAATGACAATCCGCCAGCAACGGACTCAAAATCAACCTCTGAGGCCAAGGTGTAGCCGATACTCATCGAGGGGGCGATCGCTGGAGAACGTGAGATTAGAAAATCACCCAGTGACACACGCCCGGAATCATCGGCCGAAAGAAAAGAAGAGGTAACAAAAAGGCCAAGTGTCGCAGCTAGTAGCGTTTGTTTTTTGGGCATGTCCTTGAGTTAGCACAGATGAGCTATCCTGCCAGTTAAATTGTGGCAGGCTATTTTTGTTTGAATATTCCCCCTTGCCACCCCGTCCCATGTTCTGCTATCCTACGAATGCTGGTTTTTCGTCTAACACCTTCGATGTTCCAGCTACTGCGTGATGGAGGGCAAGCTTCCATCACCTACAACCCTAACACCTACGACCCAATGAAAAAGAAACTGCATCCTGCAGTGCGCTGTTGCACTGCCGTGGCTGCTATTGCAGCAGTCACCATCATTACACCCGCAACATCTGGCGCCGGCAAGACCTACAAACGCGTCAAATCTTTCCAGACACACAAAATAGTGCCTGAAAAGGAACTTGTAATTACCGACTTAGGAGTCGTCGAATCCAGTCACGCCGTATACCCTGGCGAGCTATCCTTCGGCTACCTGATGGAGCAAGCGTTCGGAAAAGAAAAAGCTCCTGAGATCGTTCGTGACATGCTCATGAGCTGGGAAAAAGAATTCAAGGTATCTGGCCGCACGGTCGAGCCCCTGAAAGATGTTCGCCACCACATCATCAATCCATGGATGAAAAAAGATGGCTTTGAACCCGGCTGCGGTAAGGAGTGGCAACCTGATTTTTCCAACGCACCATTTAATTTACTCGCGATTGTCAATCGCATGGACATGGGGGTAAATCCAGAAACACTCCCTGATTTCGATATCGATAACGAACCTAACCAAAATGTGCCGTTATCGACTGAGCAGGAGATCAGACCCGGCTTTTACCTACCAGTGAATCTGCCTCAAAGTGAGGCGCCTTTCGCATTTCCAAACTCCTCGGGTAGATCAAATCGATACTACGGTGGCACACCGGGATTTGACTCGCAGGGAGGCGAAGGCAGATTTGTTTTTGGCCTCACTAACTCACTTGGTGAACCCGCTAAAGGTGGTTTTACCATGATTCTTGAATATGGGCTACCGATCGCTGCTAAACGACAAAACCTCTACCAATGGGCAATGGACTGGCACTCACTTGGGGAGCATGAAGAGTTCGGTGCCGCGTATTTGAAAGATCTCATCAAAGTTACTAACAAGTTTACACGCCGCAAGGAGGTTAAAGATGGTAAACTCAAAGGTGCCACATCCGTATCACAGCTTATCCGCATCCGCACCAACGACGGCGTGTTAGGTGCTGAGCGCGAGTTTCGCGAGTTCAGGCTAACTCCCGCAAACATGCTAACTCCGGCACCGCTTGCCGGAACTGTTGCTGATGAGTTTTTTGTTGATCGCAGCAAAGAAAATCGCGCACTCAGCCGATGGTTAAAGGATATAGACTTCGTCACACCCAACCCTAACACTAATACGCGAAGAAACCCCAGAGCCACAACCCGTCAGCGCGGAAACCTAGCCAACATTCCGATACCTGCGGAAGTTAAAGTTGGCAAGACAACCGTCACCGTAGCCACTGGGGCTGCACGAGTCGCAGGTAATGACAAGAACCATCACTGGGAGGGATGGAACGTCACGGAAACTATGAGACGAAATTTTTCCATGCAGTCATGCACTGGATGTCATTGCGGCGAAACAGGAGCTGATTACTTTCACATCACGCCCCGCCGCCCAGGAAAAGAGAGCCAACTTTCCAAGTTTCTCGACACAAGTGGAAAATCCCTACGCCATCGCGCCCCTGGTAGCCGCAGGCAACACACTTACGAGGAAATTAAAGATAGAGCCCTGACTTTGAAGGCCTACCTGAACCCAGACCTCCTAACAAAAGAATTCAAAGCTCTCCGTGAGAGGCGAGCCAACAGAGCGCATTGATACATTTTACCAGGCAGCCACACGCAAGCCCACACGGGCAAACCAACCGCTATCGGCATCGCTTTGGAACACCCTGCCACCTCCCGCTGTTTCTATCTCCAATTCGTTGGCAAAGGTAGTACCAGCCCACAAGGTGAGCCACACCTTGTCACGCAGGCGATGCTCCACACCGATAGCAGCGCGATAGCTCATCAGATTCACATCAAAGCTGGTGTTATTTTCTTCTACGTTCCAGATGCCGCCCGCAGCCCACACACCGAAGCGCCACAGCCAGTCTTCACTCGATTGGTAAGTAGCGGTGAAGGTGGCACCCACTAAGCTCAGATACACGTCATCAGATGCCTGCCACTGAAAACCGATCGCCGGAAAAACACCATCATCACCCGTAGTATTATCACTACCTACCCCAGCGATCAGTGCAAAACCATCGTTCACCGCATAGCGCGCACCAGCTAACCAATTCAGTGAAAAATCATCACCGTCAATCTGTGCAAAATCACTGGCAACACCCGGTGAAACCTCTGCCATAAATGACCACTTACTACCAGATGTGCAGTGCATCCACGTCGCGGCAACCCGCAAATCATGCAAGTCATTGTCACCAATGACAGTGTCGCTATTCAACCACGTTCCCTCATAGCGCATCCCAAAGCTTAAAGTATTACAATCATTGATCTTTAAAGCACTTCCCAGAGGCGCAAGCAGGAGTACACGATCCATAGAAAAACCACCACGCATGATGTCAAAATCCATTTCCGAGGTTCCACTAATCTGAAACTTTGCTGAGGGCGCGTTAGCACATGTTGG
>JBGCEU010000174.1:0-2893 GCA_045106535.1 Akkermansiaceae bacterium
TGGCTTGAGTTTCCCTCCCGCTGCTTCCACGAGTGTCGGAGTGATATCTGCGATACTGATCAATTCATCAATCCTCGAACCCGGCTGAATTCTGCCATCCCAATGAGCGACCAGACCGCTACGTAAGCCGTTGTCATAACATGTCCACTTAGCGAAGGGCAACTGTGTCCCCTGTTCACTACAGACCATAAAAAGTGTTTGCTTCCAGAGGTCGCGCTGCTCCAATTCCTCCCGAACCGCACCGACCAATACATCGAAATTCGTGATCTCGGCGTAGTATTTTACCAGAGTTTCACGGAGCTCTGGAGTATCCAGCCAGTACGGAGGAATCGTCAGCTGCTTGGCATCGTAGCGCGATGGGTCTCCGGTCGTAAACGGTGCATGGCCGTCGTTTGAGGCAATGAACAGACAGAAGGGCTTTCCCTCTGCTTGGCACGACTGGATAAATTTTTGTGTCTCTTTGAGAAGCTCAAGGTTTCCATCTGATTTTTTATCAGCTTTTATCTTAAGGTATTCAAAAGGATAAGCCTGCCTCGGGCCGCAATGCGTTTTTCCAAGCAGTGCGACGCGATAGCCAAGCCGTTTTAGATAATGCGCGATACTTTTCGTATCTGGCTTTGACTTGGAGTGGTTCGGCAATGTCCCAGTCCTCCAGGGTGTCCGGCCGCTATACAGCTCTTGACGAAAGGGTGCGCACATTGCCACTGCGCAATACACACGATCAAACCGGACACCTTCACTTGCCAACTTATCAATGTGAGGCGTTTTGCAGTCCTTACTACCATAGACACCCCAGGTATCGCGGTTCATGTCATCTGCTAAAATGAACACCATGTTAGGTTTCGACTTCTCTGAAGAAGCAACTTGGCTTTGAGCCGCTGTGTCAGCCCGAGCGACCCCACTGAGCACCAGTAACACAGGAACGAACAGCAGTTGATTGAAACGTTTCATTTTTCTTCTCATCTGGTTTCTTAATACTATTCCAAATTCCCTCTTCTTACCCTTTCGCTTTAGGAAAGAGGAAAGGCACCGAGTAGCGCCCATAAAAAAAATGCGGGCACCGGATAAACTCCAGTGCCCGCAGTGAATAACGAACAAACAATATTACTGAATTAGCGACGACGGCGCAAGATCAGCGCGAGGCCACCAAGACCGAGCAGAGCGATTGATGAAGGCTCGGGAATGGCAACAATTTGAAAACCGTTAAGCTGCAAGCGATGTTCATTGTCTTGAGTAGCATTGGGTTCACTAATGCCATTATCACCATCATAAGCATCTCCAAAGAAGACGATTTCTCCGCCTGCTGTAGCCTGCACATTTTGGAAATACGTGAAGTTCTGACCAGCGACGAACGTCGTGGCATTGCGAACTGAGCCATCAAGTATCTGGGAGCTTGCTGAGGTCGTGGTGTTCGTTGTCGACCAAGTGCCTCTAGCACCTTCGGTGCCATCACCTGGAGCAAGGCTAACCAACCAAATATCATGGGTTGAGCCAGGAGCAAAACCAGAGAAGGTGACAGTAACATCATCGCCCTTTCCAAAAAACTGCATATATGAACGCGCTATTTCCAGTTCGCCTGACGAGAGTGATGATTTACCACGTCTTTCGCTATGTGTGGTGGTGAAATTTATCCCCGTGGCTGCTCCTGTGGAATCGAGCATGTTGGTTACGGTGAAGTCGGTGGCAAGATTCCAAGTCGTTCCGAGCCCTCCAGCAGGACCGACAAGAGCGCTTGCATTCAAGTTAGAGTTTACAGTACCGGCATTACCGCCCGTTACGGCATTGCCCCTCAAACTGATCATAGTAGCCGCATTTGTTTCGGTGACGGCACTGGTAACCGCTATTACGATTATTCCTATTATTGAATTTAGTTTCATGTGTTAGTTGTGTTAGTTTTTTCCCGCTGATGCGAGGAACATCCTAACGATGTTGAAAAATGAGGCTTCAGTCTATTTATTTCATCTAGATCAACTGAGACTAATTTACACATGTTTTTTGTGATTCACGCTAGCAGTAAGCCATATGGGTGCTGTAGCGTGCCTAGGAACTCAGCGTTTGGGCGTAAACTGGTGATTGGCTCTCGGGGCATCGCCCTAGGTTCGGGTCGATCTCCACAGCGTAACAGAACCTATTTATTCTTGAGCAACTGCCCTGTTCCGCTGATTTTGTAGGGACTCGCTCGCCCGATTTACGTCGATTACGCGTGAAGACACGTTCCAAAACCTATGGGTCGAGAAAAAAACAACTGAAACTATCTGATGCAATTTACGAAAACGATTGAGACAGTCGACTCGCACACCGAAGGCAACCCGACACGTGTGATCGTGAGTGGAGTGAACGTCCCACCCGGAAAAACCCTCTGGGAAATCAAGAATCATCTGCAATCCCAGGAAGACGGATTGAGGCGACTACTCAATTTCGAGCCACGCGGAGGCGGCCTAATGTGCTCAGTCCTGCTCATGCCTCCGCTCAAAACGGACGCGCATTTCTCGATCATCATTATGGAACAAGAAGGCTATGTGCCTATGTGCGGACACTGTGCGATCGGCACGGCGACGACGGTTGTGGCGCAGGGTATGGTCGAAGTCATCGAACCCTTTACCGAGGTGGTTTTCGGCACGCTGGCGGGCTTGGTGCGGACGAAAGTTGAAGTCGTCAACGGCGAACCAGTCAGTGTCACGCTTACTAACGTGGAAAGCTTCATCCACATGGAGAACCAGACTCTCGAGGTCGAGGGCTTAGGGAAAGTGACCCTTGATGTTGGCTACGGCGGGGATTTTTACCCAATCGTGGACGCGGACGCGATCGGACTGCAGCTGAGTGCCAGCCATGAACCTGAAATTGTCGCAACCGCCCAAAAGATACGCGCGGCGGTAAAACAGAACCTGAATAT
>JBGCEU010000175.1:0-34700 GCA_045106535.1 Akkermansiaceae bacterium
GACAGCCTCTGTGATCTCCAGATGCTTATCGAGAGAGTCGTAGAGAGGCTTGTTGAGCGTGGCATAGTCGGGTTCGACATCGAGGATACGCTTCATCTCGAGTCTTGTGCGCTCCTTGTCCTGCTCGTTGGTAGTGATCGCGAGTTTGTCTTCCAGCGCATCTTTCCGTGCCTTGGCGGTCACATAATTCACCGCCTGCGCCTTGTTCTGACTGGCGATTTCTCTTAGGTCGGTGACGTAGCTTTTGAATGGAGGAATGGCCTCTGAAAATCCTTGGTTAGCTTTGATGAGATCACTGATGAAACCGAGTGAGTCAACCTGCTCGATCATACGTTTTTCCTCGGCTTCGATTTCCTTGAGGAAGGTGGTTTTTTCCCCGCTCAGTAGGTTTTCGACAATGGAGCTTCGGATCGGGGTCAGGTATTTTTCGTCCGTTGCCCAGAGACGGTTAGAGAGATCGGAGTAATCCAGTGCATCGATGGAATCTTGGGCGGCTTCCTTGAGAGCCTGGCGCACTTTCTCATAATATTCCTGCGCTTCTTCGATTTCGTCTGCGCTTGGATTGTCTTCTGACTTAAGATTTTCGAGTCGTGATTTAGCGCGTTTGTAGTGTTTGCGCTCGGATGATATTTTCTTCAGCACCTGGGCTTTCAGGTCGCTGTGGACGGATGCCACATTGTAGAGAGCCCCGAGCCTTTCCTGGATTTCATAGGCACGCGCGTGGGTGCTGAGTGATTTCAGCTGCTCCTGTGCTGCTAGTTGCTCGGCGGAAAAGTCGACGAACTCTTGCCCGGAATTTCGATAGAGCTCTAAGCTGCTGCGGTATTGAGGGAAAAAGTTGGCTGAGTGGTAGATCAGAAAACCAATAATCAGACCAATAATTATTATGGCGATGGTGGCGTTGCCTCCAAAGAAGTACTTAATCGCCTCTTGCTTGCCGATACCAAGGATACGGAATCCTGAACCGGAGTAGAATGGATTGTTCTTCGACTTCTTTTTTTTCATGGCGGTAAAATAGGAAAATGGCACCGCGCAATCAGATGATCAGCGGTGCCATTGTAATGATTTCTACCGGGGTGGTTTACTTCTTGGGAGGTGCAATGAAGCCGACCTTTTCGATGATCTTGCCTGCATCATCCGCAGTGGTTGCCCACTTGATGAATTTGGCAGCAGCACCCGTGGGCTGGCCTACGGTGTAGTAGTAGAGGTTTCGTGAAAGGGCGTAGTCTTTCGAGTTCTCGGGAGCGGGTAGCACACCATTGACCGCGACAGAGGCGATGCCGTCCTTCTTGATGTAGGCGAGTCCGACGTAACCGATTCCGTTAGTGTCCTTGGCAACTTCTTGAGCAATCTGCTCATTTCCAGCCATCTTCTGGCTGTTCTTGCCGTAGTCTTTTTTGTTCATAGCGAGCTTCTGGAACGTCTTGTAGGTTCCAGAAGAAGTATTGCGGGTGTAGACATTGATAGTGCCTGCCTTACCTCCGACCTCTGACCAGTCGCTGATGGTGCCTGTGAAAATCCCGGCGATTTGCTCTTGGGTAAGTTTTTTTACGCCGTTGGCTTCGTTGACAATCACTGCGATCATATCAACGCCTGCGACATGCTCGACCACTTCCTTGCCGGAACTGGCAAACTTGTTTTTCTCACTCGCTTTGATGCCGCGTGAGGACATACCAAAGTCGGCAGTGCCGGACAGCAGTGAAGTGAAGCATGTGGACGAACCTTCAGCTGCGATCTCGAAGCTGACGTTGTTGCCGGCGGCCTTATATGCCTCGGCGAGCTGTGGAACCATTTTGGCTCCTAGGGTATCGGATCCCTTAATGACGAGTTTCGTCTGTGCTTGGGCAGCTGTGCATAGTGCAAGGCCGGCGAAGACTGAAGTAGCGGATTGGATCAATTTCATTGTTGTCTGTTTTTTTGTTAGTTGGTTGTTCGGAGCTGTGAGTTGCTCACGACGGGGCATTGTTTCGCATGACCTCTACCAATCGGCAAAAGATGTATCGTTACAAAACCGACACACCACCACTTTTACTGTGTCTGTTCCGTCACAATGAATATGGCTGACTTTGTTTGCCTATCAGGCTATTAATGCGGTGAATTAAAGTAATTTACATGCACACTATTCTAGTAGTCGAAGATGAAGAGGACATCGCTGATCTCGTGGCCTTTAATCTGAGGAGAAATGAGTTCGAGGTAGAGCTTGCTCACGATGGTATCCAAGGACTTGCGAAGGCAAAGGAGTTCAAGCCAGACCTGATTGTGCTAGATGTCATGATGCCTGGAATTGATGGGTTCCGTGTTTTTAAAGAACTGAAAAAGGATAACTCTACTAGGTCGATTCCGGTGATTATGCTGACGGCGAGAGGGCAGACGGAAGACAGGATTCAAGGTCTGGAATTAGGTGCGGAGGACTACATGACGAAGCCGTTCAGCCCTAAGGAACTGATATTACGAATCAAAAACCTCTTGAAACGCTCGACGCGTAAAGTCAGCGGCAACGAACTTGTCTGCGGGCCATTCCGGTTTGTGAAAAACACACTTCAGTTTTTTCTCGATGGTCAACAAGAGGATCTAACATCAACTGAGTTCAAGCTACTTCTCTACCTTTGCGAGCGTAAGAATGCCGCACAAGACCGGCACACTCTATTAATGGAAGTCATGGGATACAGCGGTGAAGTGCACAGCCGGACTCTGGATACTCACATGAAAAGGCTACGCAAAAAACTTGGTGTACACGCGGATATCGTTGAAACCGTGCGTGGTGTAGGCTACCAAGTGAAGTTACCTTCCTAGGTGTAAATTATATTTGCTTATCAATCGTAGTTAGACGTGGTTTAATCCCTTACTTGTGATGACTGAAATTCTGCTGCTACTTGTGATAGCCATTCTTGGTTACGCCTTAATTAGGCAGCATCGCGGGCGGAAATTGCTTGTTGAGAAACAAGAAAAACGTAACCGCGAAGTCAGAAGGGAGGCATTGAGCGAGCGAGATCAATTGCTGGATGCACTTGGTGATGCATTTTTACTCGTCAATGAAACGAGCCAAATCGTTTTTGCAAATGCAGTAGCACGGAAGCTGGTCAAAGGCAGAAAACTCAGTGGGCGCAGCCTCATGGAGGCGTTTCTCGATGACCAGCTATCAGTCGCTATCATGAAGTGCATCCGCACGGGTAAGCCGATGCAGGAGCGTGTGGTGCTTCATTCAACCTTTACCCCTCTGGGTGCGGCATCGGATCAAGGTGTGAGTGCTTGGGTAATCGATGCAGCCCCTTTGAATTCACTCGATAACGAAAAGCTCACAAGGGTGGTGATCAGGGACGTGACCACGGAGTATTTGTCCGATCAAGTGAGGCGTGATTTTGTAGCTAATGCATCTCATGAGCTGCGCACCCCGATGGCTATTATTAATGGCTATCTGGAAAATTTGTTGGATGATGGCTTAATCGAAGATCAGGAAATGGCGACCAAGTTCCTGGGTACGATGAGGAAGCATGGGCAGCGCATTGCGCGTCTGGTCGAGGACATGTTAGTTATTTCCAAAATGGAATCAGGCGAGGCGATCGCACTCAATCAGGAAAAATTCCTCATGCACGAGTGTATTCAAGATGTGTTGGATCGTCTTGAACTGATGATTGAAAAACAGGGAGCCAAAATTTCAAAGCTTGTGGTGCCAGAAGACCTTAGTCTCAATGCTGACCGTTTTTACTGGACCCAGATACTTTTCAACCTCGTCGAGAATGCCTTGAAGCAAAACCCGTCGCCTGGGTTGAAAATTGAAATCGAAGCGAAAAGTAAAAACGGGAAAATTAAGATTTCAATATGCGACGATGGTGTGGGGATTCCCTCTGCTGACTTGCCATACATATTTAAGCGCTTTTACCGCGTGGACAAGCACCACACGCAGAGTGAAATCAAGGGGACTGGCTTGGGGCTGTCGATTGTCAAACGTGCGGTCGAAGCCCACGGCGGAGAAATCACTGCGACATCTCAACCGGGGCAGAAGACATGTTTTACGATCGTTTTACCAGATCACGACTGACTAGCTGACTCTCCAGCCCACTTACCAGTGGCGAAGCAGCCTTGCATGAGATAGCCTCCGGTCGGCGCCTCCCAGTTGAGCATTTCTCCTGCCACGTAAACACCGGGCAGTTTTTTGAGCATCAGATTCTCGGTGAGTTCATTCCAGCAAACACCTCCGGCAGAAGAAATGGCTTCCTCGATAGGCCTGGGGCACTCTAGCGGAATTTGGCATGCTTTAACCTCAGAGGCTAGTTGCTCGACGGATGTCCATGGACCGCGATCGGGGAGGTGTTTGAGCAGGGAGCATGCGGCAGTATCAAGTTTCCACCTCCGCTTGGCCTCTCGCACGTAATTCCTGCTGACATTTCCCATGCGCTCGATTAGCTTTTCACGCGTGACGTCAGGTTTGAAATCGATTGTTAAATTTGCAGATGCCATGGATCTGAGTGCCGGTCCGAGTCGGTATAGTGGTCCGCCCTCAAGTCCGTACCGCGTGACAACAAGTTCACCATGACTCATTTCCCCCATGGCGTTTAGCTGGATGTTTTTGATAGGCATGCCCTCGGCTTCATCAAGAACGGCCTTTGGCCAATCCACTTCCCAGCCACAATTTGCTGGAGACAGAGTGTCGACTTTTATGCCGTTCTTCTCCAAGGTTTTTACCCAACTGCCGTCAGACCCGGTGGATGGCCAAGAAGCACCTCCAAGAGCCATGATGATAGCATCGTGTTTGCATTGAGTATGCTCGAATATCAGGCTGGTATTATGCTGAATATCTAACCAACGGTGACGTGTTTTAAAAATAACACCCTGTTTCTTGAGGCGTTTGATCCAGCGGCGTAGCAAGGGTGCTGCACGGATGATTCCATTTTCCGGTTTTGGAAAAACTTTTCCACTACTCGCGGCGAAGGTCTCGATTCCCAATCCGAGTGCCCAATCTCTGAGTGCCGTATTATCGAATGAGGAAATGATTTGATGCCACAGATTAGCTGGTAATACTGATCCTCTGTATCGTTGGATAAATGACTCCAAGTCTTCGTCGAAGGTCAGGTTCAGCCCGCTTTTCCCTGCCACGAGAAATTTCCTGCCTACGGATGGCATGGCATCATAAAGCGTTACGCATGCGCCCTTTTCAGCGGCTGTCTCCGCTGCCATGAGTCCAGCTGGGCCGCCTCCCACGATGCCTATATTTTTTCCTGACTTCAATTTCTCTTTCCACGGGTGGAATCAGCACATAAGAACAGTGCATGGAAGATTGCAGCGTGGATTGGACAACATGGCAAGGTGAGATGCCCGCCACGCTGATGTTTGTTATTCAGGGAGACCAAATTTTACTAATCGAAAAGCTACGTGGCATAGGTAAAGGCAAGGTGAATGGCCCAGGCGGAAAGATAGATCCCGGTGAGACGCCCGCCGAATGCGTGGTGCGCGAGTGCCAGGAGGAACTGCATATCACACCGAAGAACCCGATCAAGATGGGTGAACTGTGGTTCGCCATGTCGGATATTCCCGACATTCATTGCCATGTTTATACCTCGACCGAATTTGATGGAGAACCGACTGCAACGGACGAAGCGATTCCGCGCTGGACGGCGCTCAGTGAAATTCCATGGAAGCGCATGTGGGAGGACGATCACCACTGGCTGCCGCACATGCTGGATGGCAGGAAATTCCTTGGGAAATTCACTTTCGAGGGAGAGAAAATGCTCTGGTGTGAGCTTCTGATGGACGAGCCCGCAGAGGCTCAGTGGCAAGGTGGGTAGAGCGCTACTCGCCTTCCTCAGTATCTTTTTTTTCCTCCGACTTGGGTGCGTCTTTATTGAGTAGTTTCAGCACCTCATCCGTCTTGTCTTCCGTGCTCTTGGCGTAGACGAGAGGGGAGATTTGGGTGTTGCTCACACCGGATGTTTCCATCACCCAGTGGTAACCATTGTCTTTAGCAAATTTTTTGACGACCACGGTGATCTCATCAAGTCCCTTCCGGCGAGCAATTGCGATCTTCTCTTTGATTTCGCCTAGCTTATCACGGTCGGACTCCTTGAAATCCTTGTTCAAGGCATTGTATTGACTTACTAGCTCCTCGTATTCTTCTCTAAGGTTGTTTTTTTCTGACTCGGGCATTGCTTTGCCGCGAAGTTTTTTGATCACGTCCTTGAGCTTGTCTGTGACTTCGGTAATCGCTTTTTTTCGCTCCTCGCGTTCCTCTGAGTAGGCGTCTTGCACTGACTTCAACTGCTCCTTGGCTTTCTTGGTGATATGATACTCGCCATACAACTTATTGACGTCCACGGTCATCGTCTTGAGTTCTGCTGATACTGCGAGTATCGACAATGACCATAGCAAAGCGATGGAGCTAATACGATTCCGGAAAACGAACATGTTGGGAGATTTATCAGTCAGCTTGAGTGATGTCGAGACGATGTTTCCGTGCTTACTTTTCCTCTAACTTGAGTTTTTCAAGCTTGGGAGCGATGACCATTCTACAGTAGCCGTCTTTGCTACCGTTGATCCGATAGTAATCCTGGTGGGAAAGTTTGGCTGGATAGAAGGTGCCTGCTTTGGTGATTTCTGTAACTATGGGTCTTGGGAAATCACCTTGTGCCTCGGTGCGGGATGCTGTAGCCGCCTTTTTCTGCTCGCCGTTCTTGTAGAATATTCCAGATCGGTAGTGCGTTCCGACATCTGCACCCTGACGGTTCAGAGTGGTGGGATCGTGTAATCTCCAAAACCATGCAAGGAGCTGTTTGTAGGTTATTTTTTTAGGGTCGAAAATTACATACACGGCTTCGGCATGGCCAGTTGTGCCAGCACAGACTTGTTCGTAGGTAGGATTCTCGACATGCCCACCTGTGAATCCTGAGATCACCGCATGGACTCCATCAATTCTCTGGTATACGGCTTCCACACACCAGTAGCAACCGGCGGCGAATGTTGCGGTCTCATGCCCCTCAGGGACAGCGGGAAGTTTAGCTGGTTTTTTTTGATCCATGGTTTCTTGGGAAAGGCATGATTGCTGACTCGTAAGCAACACCAATGTGGCGGCCAATGCAACGAAAGGTAATGTGATGTTGGTAAGAAATTTCATAAAGAAATTCTAAGCTCATAATTCAAAACAGTCAAATAGGCTGTGTGGTCGGCGCAGGCCAGCAGCTAGCGAGTCCGGGCCTTCTTACTGGCGTGATAATGGCGCAAAGCAACTGGCATGAAGTTTTCCAAAGCCTTGATGCGATTTTCGTCCTGTGGATGAGTGCGCAAGAACTCTGGCTTTTCTCCGTTAGCATTGAAGTGGTGGCTTTTGAGCAGCCGCCATAACGTGACCGATTTTCGTGGGTCGTAACCTGCTTTCGCCATGAAGATGGCGCCCATTTTATCGCTCTCATGCTCCTGTCTACGTGACAAAGGTAAACTGTCGAATACGTAGGCACCTAGAGTATAAGCCGCTAAAGCCTCTCCTGAATGGTTGAAATCGTTATTGTCAAAAACATGCCACACCAGCGCACCTCCAAGAATGATTCCGATGGCACGATACATCCGCTGTTCAGCGTGATTAGCGGTCGCGTGTGATATCTCGTGGCCAAGTACTGCGGCAAGTAACGCGTCATCTTCTCCTGTGATTCTAAAGAGTCCGGTGTTTATGCCGACCTTGCCACCTGGCAGGCAGAACGCGTTTGGAGAGTTATCCTTAAAGATAACAAATTCCCACTCAGCACCGGGTAAATCGATTACCTTGCGGAGTCGAGACGCAACACGCTCGACGCGTTTTGTGTAGCGAGGGTCATTACTGGTTTTTTTAGTGCGTTTGAGGTGCTTGAACTCACGAATGCCGTGGCCAAGCATGACCGAGTTGGGTTTTCTGATCGTGACATTCCCTTCGGCATCAATGGCTGGCTGAAAAGTGCATGAAGCCACGCAAAGAATGGCCGTGAACGCAAGGGTGATGGAAGTGAGTGAACGCAAGAGAGTGAGTCGCGAAGCTATCTCAAATGGTATCTAGAGCAAGTTGATAGATAGTAATTTCGAGATGAAAATTCACACTTGTTTTAAGTGTTCTGTAGAGAGGTAAGGAATTTGCAAAGGCTTTCGGCTTCGTGTTTTAGAGAGTAGTGCTCCTCAACGCGTTTGCGTCCATTGTTTCCTAATTCTATTAATTTGTCAGGAAATGAAAGTAGTTGGTCTAGCTCCAATGACGTTTTCTCAATCTCGTCGCAGGGTACAATGCTGCCGTCAGTATCTTGTCTTATGATTTCTCTCCATGCGCCCGCCTCTGAAGCTAAGACAGCTGTGCCGCTTGCCATGGCCTCTAACACTGTGAGCCCAAATCCCTCATTTCGACTCAGTGCTGTGACGAGATGCATTGCTCGGAACAGCTTGGGGAGGGCGTCGAAAGGTTGTTTGCCAATGAAATGGAACCGCTTTTGCATATCAGCATCGGCAATTTTTTTCTTCAACTGTTCCTCGAAGCTTCTTTGATCAGGTGTTGTCTCACCACAGATTATGACTGTGAAGTCGGGATGCTTTTTTAGAATTGGAATCGCTGCTTTTACAAGAATATCGACACCCTTCTGATGGCGAACCCTGCCAAAAATTCCGATACCATATTTTCCTGGGTAACCTAGATCGCGCCAGAGTGCGGCCTTGTCGGATGCCGGGTGATAGCACTCAAGGTCTACACCATGCGGGATGATGATATCAGCACCTCCACAAATGTAGGATGCTGCAGCTTTGCTCGTGCTGATTACAGCATCGGACTGGCGTATGAGCCAACGCGTTATCCAGCTGTGTTGACGCTGCGCGGTTGAGGTGAATGCGATTTTAATTTTGACGCCGAAGAGCTTCTTAAGTGCGAGAGCCTGCAGGACTTCATTGTTTCTGCGGGCATGAAACACACGTGGCCGACCATCTAATAGTGGTTTGCGGCATTTACTGACCACATCCATGAAGGATACGTTAGGAATGTCATTCGGCAGATGATGTTTTCCCATCACCGCTACTTCGAGCATGTCTTTCTGGAAGCGTAGGGTCTGCAGCATCGTTGACGTGACGCCGGAAAACCTCGGGTTGGAATTTCCAAGGATTAACTCAGTCTTTTCTAGATTACTTGAACTCAATGTTGGAGAATTTTCTGGATAGAATTACTTAAGACTTTCTGAAAACGGGCGTCGTTTTCGAGAAACCAGTCGCGAGCATTGTCGCCGTATTGAGTCTTTTGCTCGGGAGGCATCTGGAGTAGGCGGGTGATGTTTTGTTCCAGTTTCCTGGAGTCAATATGGAAATTAGTGCCAAGGTGGCGGGGTGCTGAACTAGAGTGGGGAACAGGAATACCCGTTGCCGGAGAAATCAATTCGTTCATCGGGGGCGCATCAGTAGTGATGACAACAGATCGGCAGCTCATCGCCTCGACGATATAGTGCCCCCATCCTTCTGAAAGGGATGAGCATAAGTGAATGCCATGAGTGTTCAAGTGGCGCTTGATTTCTTCGTGAGGAATATATTCCGTAATCAGGTGCACGTTACCAGGTACAGATTCGGGTGCGTTTTCCTCGCACTGAACAACGGTTAGGGTTGGCCAGTCGGGGTGGGATTCCCAGAGCTTAAGAATCGTCTCGGTGCCCTTCAGGGTGCTCCTGCCTGCTAGGTGAAAAAATGATTGGTAGTCCTTCTTGATCGATTCATCAAACATGTCAGTCGAGGTGAACCCAATGTATTCGGATTGCCCATAATTCGAAAAGATTTCCTCAGCATGTTGGCTTTTACATAGGATGTGGTCGATTTTTTTTAACCGCTGAATATGTCGTTTAGGAAAACGTTCTTGGTTAGGAATGAGAATATTTTTTTTTGCAGTCCCAAGCCATCGGGGAAAGACACGTTCTAAAAAAATGTTTACATCAAAAGTCGCTTTCCCTGGGAAAAGGCTGCGAAGTAGTGAGATGCCACGACAATGAGAAACGGTAACATCGTGTCCAGCTGTAGTCAGACAGTGATAGATAAGATCCACATCGCGGTCGAGCCCTACTCCGTTGGTTCGTGCGATAATGTTGATGCGCGGCATGAGAGTATTGGACTTCTAATGCGATACACTACGCTCGAGGCAGAATGCTTCGGCTGCATGTAAGCCGACCTGTGAGCCTCTCCATATTGCTTGGTGCTCAAGGGCTTTGATGGATCGGGAATGCGGGGCAGGCCTCATTTCTTCATTGTAGGCCTCCAGTGCTTTAATTTTGCGTTCTAGCTGTTTGGAAATATCTACGTAGTGGTTTGGAACAAATGGAGCGAAAAGAGAGACACCTTGCCAGCCTGTGCTTGATGCGACCTCAAATGAGTAGATTTCAGAAACAGTGACGCCTGGTTGAGGTCGGCAAGCTGTCATTACTGCTTCCAGAGCTCTGCGGTGATCTATGTTGAGATCACCTCCATGGTGGGTGTAGATCGTGTCAGGCTGAAAAGCGTCAATGTGCGGTTCAATAGACTGGATGATTTGGATCCGTGAGAGGCTATCTAACGCATTATCCGGTAAATCCAACCTCGTAAGTAATCTAGAGCCAACAATATCCAATGCTTTTATAGCTGCTGAATCTCTTAGCTCGGAATTTTGTGAGTCATCACTGCCGAGACCACGCGCACCTACTCCATTTGTTAGGAAAACAACGGCAACGTCATCACCACGGTCAGAGTGCTTGGCCATTGTTCCGCCGCAGCCGAGGATTTCATCGTCAGCGTGTGCTGCGAGTATTAGAATTTTTTTACTCATTTGCTATTATTAAGAATGTTGATGCTATCAGGGCCGTGATTAAAGAGGAGATCAATGGCTGCCATGTAAGGGGTGAATTCTTTGCTGGTGCGCTGGGTGTACTCAGGATGGATATAATCTTGAAAATGAACGGTCACTCCAGCTTCTGTGAAGGAGTCCATTTCGAGGTAATCCTTGCCCATTGCACCTGATAGGTATTGGGTGGCATGGGTCTGCTTGCAGATTTCGAGCACAAGTCCACTCTTACTCGATTCGAGTTTCATATCACTTGACGATATGAGGGGAGTAGGAATATTAAAAGCTTTTAGTAGGTATTCAGTGATGTGGTAATTAATGGAGCTGAGGTGAATCCAATCTCTCGAAAAAGTCTGTTCAAAAAAGACTTCGTGATCTTTAAAAAAAGGAGTTTTTCCGTATACTTGTTTAATCGAATTCCAATGTTTGTTTGCCCACGCCTGAGCTTGGTTGATTTCAAGATGGTTGATGGCGAGATCATTAAACTTTCCTTTAGTAGAAACTGGAATGGTAAGCCAGAGAGGCCCGTTTTTGGTAGCGATCTTATTTCTGTTAGTGAAGCTGTTTTTTTCAAACTGAACGTGATCCAGCACAACGTGTAAATCGCTCTTGGCGATTCTCTCAAAATAGCCAAGCCATGGAAGGTATGCAGGCTGATTGATAGATACGATCATTGAAGGGCTGGAAGAGTTAGCGGTATAAAAAAACTGAAAAATCGTGATTCATGTAGTCGTGTTTAAGGACGATTTTTCGGGTGATGGTTTTACAGAATTCCAGAGTTTCTGCGGGGTCAGCATAGAATTCCTTATCGTTCATGAAATCTGCCCAAGTGCTGAGCGAATTAAATACGGCGACTTCATTACACAGCGAGAACATGCTTTTTACCATACTCTGCATGAACTCTTTTCCGTTTTCCTGGACGAGGTAAAAAATACCATTAGCTGTCACGATATCGTATTTCTGAGAGGGCGGATCAGAGAGAATGTCACGGCACTCCATTGTGTGCTGGGGATGATTTTTTGAGGCGATCTCAACCATCGATGGCGTTATGTCCACCCCGTGGTAAGTGAAGCCAGATTGATGCTCATTTAAGTAGCTAGCAAAATCTGCAAAGCCACATCCGATATCGAGAATAGATTTGGATGAAAAATCGGTGGCTGATGTTATTGCCTCGAATTTGATCAGCTGAGATTCGGATCTGCCGTAGTCGCATGAGCGTGGATCATGACCATGTTTACTAATCAAGTTTTCGTAGTATTCGATGATGTTTTCCTTGGAGTCAGACATTAGGATGATGAATTATGGTTAGAGGTGAAATCTTGTATCGCGTTGGTGACAATGTCCACTTGCTCCAGAGTGAGAGAGGGATAAACAGGAAGTGATAGCTGGGTATTAAAGGAATTTTTTGCGACAGGATAGTTGTCAAGGTCGATGCTATCAAGCCATGGTTCCACAGGCTTCTCAGCATGTATCGAAGCGGTATCATGGTTTGTTAGAAAATTTTTGAGACCGTCCAGTGTGGAAAGTGAATCACATTGCAGATTGTAGCGATACCATATTTCTCCAGATCCACGAGAAGGTGGGGAGAAGTGGTGAGAGTTCAATGAAGATAAGGATTCATGATATCGTTCTGCGATGCCGGCACGCTTCTTGATAAAGCCATCTAGCTGGTCTAGCTGGCGGTAGGCAATAGCAGCTTCCATTTCAGAAATAGAAGCGTTCTCGCGCTGTGCCGAAGGCATTTTGTCGACATAGCTTCGCATATCTCTCGCCTTTTCCGTAAGGGATTCTGAACGGCAGAATATCGCGCCAGCCATTCCGCAGCCAATTAGTTTGGTTGCATAGAAGGATGTTATCGCAACATCCGAGCCTATTTTCCATTTGTTAGTATGAGGATCAATTGGGAATCCATGAGATCCGTCCTCGATCACGGGTATATTTGATAATGTTTTTAGCTCTTCGATATCCGCCCTGCGGCCAAAGGTGTGTACAACAATAATGGCTTTCGTGCGATCTGTAATATTTGGCTGAACTGATTTAGCGGTGATATTGAGTGTATTAGGGCAGATATCACAGGGTACGGGAATGGCTCCTAAAGAAAGTGCTGCATTCGTTAGAGCTACACAGCTATATGCCGGTATGATCACTTCATCACCACGGCCGACTCCCAGAACCTGAAGCGCAAATTTGAGGGCAGTGAAGCCTGAAGAAAGAGTTGTGGCTTTATGAGATTCGCTGCTAAGCTGTGTGAGCCTGCTCTCAAGAGCTAATGTCCAATGCCCATTTACCCACATGCCGGTAGCTGAGGATTGCAAGGCAGCAGAGGCTTCTGCTTGGCTTGAGTGCGGGCGGTTATGAGGAATTACTGGTTTGCTTTGCGGACGTGTAAGAGTGTAGGTGGCGTAATCATTTTGAGTAGATTGAAGCTGATAGCCGGCTTTGACGAAACCACGCGAACTGTGTGCATTGGTAGTTAGTATTTCGGCAGTGATATGAATCAGATCCTGCCAGTGCTCCAGTACATGGGTTGAGGCTTGTCTGATGATAGGGCTGCCCAGCCCCCTACCCGTATATGGCTTGAGGAGATAGATTGAGATCGAGCAATCAGTACCGTCCCGAGTAAAGAACGCGGCTCCTGACGGTTGGTGATCGATTAGGATGATGTAGATGAGCCGATCATCATCTTTGAGTGCATTCGATAACCAGCTTAAATGCTCATCCCATGGAACGGTTTTTTTGCTCCTTCCTTTTTCTACGATCCAAGGATCATTTCGCCATTCATGGAGCATCTTGGCATCCGTGATATCCGCATTCCGGAGATAAACGGATTGGTTAGATCGAAATTTGATCGGGAACAAGAATTTAAGACGTTAGGTGTTTAGGCTAAGAACGAGGTGATGCGGTGAGATGCCATTCCTCGTGCAGTTCGCTATTTTTTGGAATCACTGATTCTTTATTTAGCTTGTCGAGAGCAATGATATCAAAAAATGGCGAGTAAGTAGATTGAATTTTATCGTGGTCATAAAACGTGATAGGTCCAACGCCGGTTAGCGTCCCGGAAGTGATGCCAGTGGTTTGTCCATTCTCCTGCAAATCTCCTGAGAGGTGCGAACTATGGTTGCGACCATAAAAGGTTGATAGTAGTAGCCCCTGAGGTCTTAGTAACTGGCTCAGTGTTGCGAGAGATTTTGAAGTGGTGTCGTCAGAACAGTGGGTGAGACAGGCACGGTCGATAATACAGTCAAAATAGTTAGGCGTGAATTCGGGGATGTTAGGTAATGTGGCGCAATAAAACTGACCCACTAGCGAGTCTTCGGTAAACCGCTTTTCCGCATACTCAATGGAGCTCTTTGATGTATCTATTCCAACGACAGAAGCACCTTCCCTGGCTGCAAACCAGAGATTGCTGCCTGATCCACATCCAATTTCCAGAATCCTCATTTTGTTGATTGGAACATGAGCTGTTGCAGAATATCGATAGAGAAAAGAAACGACACAGTCCCACGGATAGCGGTTCAGCTGTTTGCCACTGGCGTAGATGTTTTCCCAGATTTCCTGCATAGGCTAAGTGGGTGGTTGGGTGGTGGAATTCTCTTACGAGGCATTAAGCTCGTTCCAGATTTCTGCCAGAACGTCATGCATGAAGTGCGTTTTACCCGTGGCCCTGCCAAACAAGTGGATATTGCTCGCCTGTGACTGACAGTGATCAGTGAGGAGTACAGCGTTTTTATGAAATCCTGTGCTAGGCAGAGGAAATCCCTTAGATGATGCTATAACCTTTTGGTAGGTGACTTGATGCTCCGCGCTAATGATTGCCATTTCCTCTAGTTCTTTGAGAAGCTTGTCAGGAAGCTCAGGGTCATGCACTGTTTCTTCGTCTGACATAATTTCAACGGTGCAATTGTAGGGAGCCTCACCACGATTTTTTTCTCGTAGGTTTGAGTAGAGTGTCGTTCGGTAAGTGATTTTGTCTGGCTCGTGGTTATAGAAGAAGTAAAGATCGGTCTGAAAATCTCGGTCAAAAACGAAATTCACTAGTGCGGTGCTTCTGAACTTGGGCGGTGTGATTCCTTCGGGCATAGGTAGATCAAGTGCACGAAGTAGGAATGCGGGGCTTGCTGTCCAATATAGCCCGGTGACGTCGAGTGTTTCGCCATTACTTGTCTTGATAGAAGTCACTTGTTTGTTTTCGCAGCTAACGCTGTCTACGGCGGTGCTTGTAAGGATTCTGACTCCTAGCGTTTCAAGTTTTTCTAACAATGAATCCATCCAGATGTGAACCCCTGACTCGGTTGGGTAAAAATTCATCAGCTCACTCAGGCCATCATCCCAAGTTGTGAAACCCAGCTTGCTATCGTAGAAAGGAGATTTCTTGATTTCGTGAGTTTGAAAACGATCAAATGCTATGAAACGTGAGTAGCCCACGAGGCCGAGGGCTGATGGCTGGAGTTGCTCCAAGCTAGCGCCATAGAGTTTTTGCATGAGCGGCTCTATGATTTCCTGAGTCATTGTTTCACCGTACATTCCGAGGGAGAATTCCAGGGCATTTAGCTCGGCGGGGTTATCGAGCGGGGAAGTGTTTAGTAATTCTACGACAGCGCGATTGTAAGTCTCCTCGGGAAGTAATTTGAGATTCACGAACTGACTGGTGGGATACATTTCTCCACGGTAGTAGCCACCAACTCTGAGGCGATCAAGGCGTTGCCATTTATCTTCAGAGAAATCACTAAACAGCAGTGAGTCCAATCCTGGAATGCCGATTTCCTTCGGGATGTGAGTGCCGTAGTCGAATGGAACCCCGTCATCGTTATAGTCTGTCTGAAGAAGCCCCCCGCAGGTGTCCGCGGTTTCGATGAGGGTCACTTTGTGCCCCTTCTGTGCGAGAATTAAAGCGGTGACAATACCTGCCAAGCCGCCTCCTATGACTGCTGATTGTTGGTTGTTTGATGACATGGGCTTAATGAGTGATCGATGGTTCTGTGGATGTTTTCAGATCTGCGAATTTATGAATCAAACTGATCTAGTGTGAGAATAGTATTTTGTGCCACGGGTAACTTGAGGCGTCGGTTGATGAGGTATTTCTTTGAGCTTGGGGGAACGCCAGTACCAGGGCGTTTGAACGAGATATCGTGCTCAGTGAGAATGTGGCCAGCAGGTAAATCTGCATTAGACACACAGGAAAGGCGGTATTCTGCACGGCTACTATTCTCGCCTTGGGTGGGGCCAAGTTTTTGTGTGCCTAACATTTTTTCAGCGGTTCGAATCGCTGTGACTAATTCTGTTAGTTCTTGTGGGTCACAGGAAAAGGAGTGGTCTGGGCCTTCAAGATTTTTATCCGTAGTGAAATGTTTCTCAATAATGCAGGCGCCCATGCTAGCAGCTAGGCAGCCAGCGACGATCCCATCGGTGTGATCCGAGAGCCCAACTGGTAGATCGAAGACTGATTTTAGTGTCTCCATTTTCCGTAAGTGGACATCTTCAGGAGGAGTCGGGTATGAGGAGGTGCAATGAAGGAGTATTAGATCCATATTACCAGTTGCATGGAATGTGGTGACTGCTCTCTCAATTTCGGCGAGGGTTGCCATGCCGCAGGAGATGACTGTGGGAAGCCCCGTCTCTCCCATCTGAGTTATGATGTCCAAGTTGGTTAAGTAATCGGACCCGTTTTTGAGCAGAGGCGCTCCCGATTTTACAAGATCATCTATTCCGGACTGACTCGTGGGGGTACTGGTGAAAATCACACCATGCTGATCGCAGGTTTGTTTGAGGTGCCCTATAAAGTCGCGATCGATTTCATATCGTTTGAACATCCCATACATCGATTCGGAAACCTCTTTGCCCGCCGAAGTATAGCTGTATTGTTGCGCCTTATCTGAAATGAAATCCTCGGTGATATAGTTTTGAAATTTGACACAGTCTGCGCCCGCTTCAGCAGCTGATGCGATCATTTCTGCCGCGAGCTGTTCGTCCCCATTGTGATTGATTCCTACTTCAGCGATGATGAAGCAGGGGCGACCCTCACCAACGGCGTAATTTGGAGAAAACTCAATCGGGTTCATTGCTCCATCGATTCTAGGATTTTGAAAGCTCCCCGTCCATCAATAAGTGATTTTCCTCGGACAGCGTTTTGGGCGAATTTTTGCGGTTCCGACATGAATTTGCGAAAGTGATTTGAAATAGCTTTAAGAAATTCTTCAGACTTAACATATCCAGCGTTATACGAAAGCTGAAGCATCTCTAGGTGTTCAGCTATGGCTCTTTGATTTTCTGCAAGAACCATAGTGATGATCGGAGTTCCCAGGTGTAGGCATTCCCAGACACTTGAGCCTGCGCCTGTGAAGACCAATTGTGCAGATGAAAAGAAGGGCTGCATGTTTACCACATTTTCTACGAGTTTAACCTTCGGTTGGTCATCATACATTTTATGAAGCAAGCCAGCGTGCGGGTTTGCTGAACCGATGATGACTGTGCAATCGAGCGACCCTGGTAACAGAGGCAATAATGTATCTACGATCCGTGGCGAGCAGTTGAGTTCATCTGTACCACCCGTCGTGATGAGAATCGTATCCTTTTTCTCGCAATACTCAGGGTTGATGAATTCGGAGCGCAGCATTGTAAATGTTGACCCTAACAAGGTTTTCGTGTGAGAGGCTGTGTCTTCATACCATTCGGGTTTTGCTGAGGCGTTCTGATTAACGATGACGTCAGCGGCCATGCTGGAAGGCATGCCGGTGTCGTCGAAGCAGAGAACATTTGTATCTTCAGTCCTCAGTGTGTGAACGTATGAGGGTTGAGCCAAGTATGTATCCAAAACGATCCATGAAATGCTGTGACTCTTTGCGTAATTGCATACGACCTGTGCGTCATTATCGCTGTATGCAGGGGCTTCAATTTTCAAGAATCGAGTGCCGAGTTCAGAGTAAGCATCAATCACGGACTGGGGTGCATCCGTAAAGACAAAATGTATGATCGTTCCTTGGCTATGAGCAGCTTGAGCGAGAGCTAGGCAGCGCATGGCATGACCATAACCAATTTCAGAATTAGCGTCAGCTCGTATGAGAAGTTGGTCAATCATGGGGAGTTTGCCTCAATGCGTTAAACATGAGTTCAGCACGTCGCCAATCTTCGGGTGTGTCGATATCTTGAACTCTCTCTCTTGGCAATATAACGGGCATCGAGTGTGCTGTGAAAATGCCGTCGTGTTGAATAAAAGCATCGCGTGTGCCCCAGTAAAATTGGCCAGCGTCATGGTAAGATTCCTGGAGGTCTTGGGATCTAGATTGCTCATGTTCGGGGCTGAACATACGAGTTTGCGAGGTTGCAGGGTCAATGTACAAAGCTCGCTGAATAGGAAATGGAAAGGAGGTAACGCTGAACGCGAACTCTACGGATTTGTTTCCTGTTAGGGTTTCGTGGCCATGGCGTAGATCCTCTGCTCTGACGAACGGGGCGGTGGCATAGAGACAACACGCGTGCTTCAGTTTGTTGCCCGATTCTTCTTCACAAAATTGAATGGCATGTCGAATGACAGGCAGGGTGGAGGCATGATCGTCAGATATATCTGCAGGGCGTATGAAGGGCGTTTCTGCACCAAATTCACGTGCTATTCTGGCGATATCTGGGCAATCGGTTGAGACGATAACTCGGTCAAAACAATCACATTCATGAGCTGCTTGAATGGAGTAACCGATAATTGCCTGGCCGCAGAAGTTTTTGATATTCTTGTGAGGAATTCTTTTACTCCCTCCTCTAGCAGGAATAATCGCGATACTTTCTACTGACTTCATTGAGCTATGTTGCAAATGTGATGCTAAGCGAGGCGATGAACTTGGTCTATAACGTAATCGACCTCGGTGTCGCTGAGGTCTGGATACAGTGGCAGGCTTAGTGCGCGCGAGTAATAAGCTTCAGCATTCGGGCACTTCCCCGCGACATACCCATAAGTATTTCTATAATAGGGCTGAAGATAAACTGGGATATATAGAACTTGTGTGCCTACGCCATTCGCACGAAGCATCGACATTACCTCGGAACGTTTTTTTTCAAGGTAGTCAAAATTTATCAGAGCTGTGTAGAGGTGCCACGAGACGTGTTCGATATCTTCCTGATTGATCAACGCAGGCGTCTGAATCCAACTGGTTTTGGAAAATGCGCTATTGTATTTGGCCACGATTTCCCTTCTGCGGTTGATGAATTGAGGCAGTTTCTTTAGCTGACTTAGTCCAAGTGCGCACTGCATATCGGTGATACGGAAATTGTATCCCAGCTCACTCATTTCGTAATACCAAGATCCACGTTCGGTAAGTGCAGCGGATTCGCTTCCTAGTCCGGAAAAATCAACTGGTTCACGTGTCATTCCGTGTGCTCGCAGATGGCGCGCTTGCGCCGCAAAATCATCATTGTCTGTCACCAGCACTCCGCCCTCGCCAGTGGTAAGAGTTTTGACTGGGTGAAAGCTAAATGTAGTGATGTCAGCCCACGGGTGTCCACCTTGGTGGTAGGTTTTTCCATCTCTTGTAAATCCTCCTCCAGTGCCGTGGCAGGCATCCTCTATGATGATTGCGCCACGATCGCGGGCTATTTGTGCGATACGAGGCATATCCGCAGACTGACCCGCGTAAGCGACAGGTATCACGGCTTTGATGTCATCCGACCACATCTTTTCCAAAGAATCGGCACACATGACATAGGTGTTCGGATCAATGTCGCAAAAGTCTGGAGTAGCACCAACGAAAGCGGCGCAGTTCGCTGATGACAAAAATGTATTGGCACTGGTCACCACACGATCTCCCTTGCCAATCCTGGCCACTAACATCGCGAGATGGAGCGCAGCTGTCGCGTTACAGACCGCAACAGCATGCTTGGCTCCGACAAAATCAGCAAAAGCTCTTTCAAACTCTTCGATCTTTGGGCCACATGTTAAAAAATCTGATTTGAGAGCCTCAACAACGGCGACGATATCATCATCGGTGATCGACTGCTTACCGTATGGAATCATGAGTATGTTAGGATGCTTCCACGTGGTCTTCGATCAGCTTCTTGAGTTCACTAACAGAAAGAAACTCTTCGTTTTTTCCCGAGCTGTAGTTAAATCCTTGTGGAACGCTTTTAGCATCAAATGTCTTGATGTATTTTTCCAAGTCCCACACAGGTGTCTGAGGTAAAATGACATAGTATTGCCCCAAATCGTAGGTTGTAAAGGAGTCCGAGCTGGTGATCATTTCCTCGTGAATCTTTTCTCCGGGGCGAATTCCAATGATGGGGTGCTCGCAATCGGGGCCGATGGCCTCTGCCAAATCCGTAATTCGATAAGATGGAATCTTGGGCACGAAGAGCTCACCGCCCCAAGCATGCTCAAGTGCATGGAGAACCATTTTCACACCATCAGCTAGAGAAATGTTAAAACGGGTCATGGTGGGATCGGTAATAGGAAGCACGCCATCAGCTTTGCGTTTTAGGAAAAAAGGAATGACCGACCCGTTTGATCCCATCACATTGCCGTAGCGCACGACAGAGAATTTGATGTCTTGATTGCCGCGGATGTTATTAGCAGCGATGAAGAGCTTGTCGGAGGTCAGCTTGGTGGCACCGTAGAGATTGATAGGTGCACATGCCTTATCCGTGGAGAGTGCTACCACATCTTTTACACCACAGCTCAGTGCAGCTTTGATCACATTTTCAGCACCTCCAATGTTAGTTTTTACGCATTCGTCCGGGTTGTATTCAGCAATGTGCACATGTTTCATAGCCGCAGCGTGTATGACGCAATCGACATCATTGAATGCACGTTTCATTCGCTCGAGATCTCTGACATCTCCAACGAAGTAACGAATGGCTGGATATTTCTCCACAGGGTATTCCTGAGACATCTGGAACTGTTTTTGTTCATCTCTGGAGTAAATGATGAGCCGTTTTACAGATGGCCAATTCTTTAAAATGGTTTTGGTCAGCTGTTTTCCCAGAGAGCCCGTCCCCCCCGTGATTAAAATGGATTTGCCGTTGAGCATAAGGTTAGCTTAGCAGTAGAATGGTAAATATGTCGAGAAACGATAGTGATCTTTACCCGTAAAAAAGCACAGGTCTTAGCCGCTATTTTTCAGTTAAGCTTGCTGCGATTTCTCTGATCTGTTGTCTGGCCTCTGCTACGTCGCTAGGGCGTATAGCCTTAAGGTAATCGCGATAGCGGATAGACATTTTTGCGCGATCTCCGACGAGTGCCTTTTTGATAATATGTTTCAGGCGTGAGTGGCCTGGTTCATTGATCAGGCGCTTAGTTCGGACTTTCAAGCCCCTACGTATTCCGGAAAAGCTTAGCGGTAGGTTGGGGTGAGGATCTTTCTCGGTAAGGACGCGTTGAATTTCTTGAGCTGCCCTATTAGCACAATTCCCATCGCTTTTAAAGAGCCATTTATCGAGGTAAGCTTTGCGAGGTGAACTGTAATCTGGCTGCTCAGGTTCTTTAAGACCTTGATCAATTGCCTTGATCAATTCGGCAGCATCACTCACTTGCGGTGAGCAAGTGGCATAGAGCTCAGTAAAAAATAAAGCATTTTTGAGGAAAGTTAGTGTGATAGTGGGTTTGCCGGCAATCCAAGATTCAGCAGAAGTAGTGCAGTCTTCACAGTTCAGAGTAATATCTGAGTTGAGAATAGCTGAGAAAACCGGCTCATCGGGTTTGACTGTGATGAGGCTTTTTTGCGCATCTGGTAGAGCTTCTACCAGGTTTTCATAATAAGCGACATCTTCTCGTGGGTGCGGTCGGAGAGTGATTTCATAGTCGCCCGATTCTAGCAGAGGTTTGAGATACGCGGATAGCTGCTCTCTGCCATGATAGTGATCATCAATGAGTTGATTATAATCGAGCGTTTCAGGGATTTTGCCATTTCCAAGTGAGCGGTAGAGGGTTTCTCTTTCTGTAGGCGTGCGGTCGTAGAAGTGCGATAAAGCGAAGGTCGTATTGAGTAAAATTCGTGCGCGTTTCGTTTTTTTAGGTTTGATGTAGTAGGCTGACCAAGGCTGACTGTAAAAGTCGAAACGGGGGATTCCGACAGCTACAGCATTTTCAGGTGGTGAAACAAATTTGTTAGTGCGCAGAGCATCCTCGTGGGGTTTGTTCCAAGCGAGAAAAAGATCGCAGTGGACGTCTGGGTATTGCGGTTCGGAATAATATTTTCGAATGTTGTCACTCAGACCAAGGCCTTCATTAAGTAAGCAACCTACTAGGATGCCCCATTCATTAAGCTGTGCAGATAGTGCTGTGACGTGTTTGTGCAGAAGATGATTAAAAATAATCATGTCGGGTTTCCATGCGTAAATACAGGATCTCCATGACTCGATGGGTTCGAGGTGTGTGGTGATGCCTGCTTGCTCAAGGTGATGGGCAATGAGAGCAGCGCCAAGAAGGTCGCGCTTTTTAAGATCAATGAGGATGACTACGCTGTAGGAGGGCATGACAGTATTGCGGGAGTTGTTGAGGGTCTAATCACCGATTGGTTGATTCAGTGCGTTGAGAATTTTTGAAGTATGATGCTTACCCTTCTTGATAGCTTGAGTGAAACGCACGAGGTCTTTGCTTTGTCGGTTTTTCGATAATCTTGATAGCCTGACGTTGTCGAGATCTATGATGCGGACTGTATCGTCTGGTGCAACGATGAAGTTTCGTGCGTGCATGTCGCCGTGGCTAATACCGAGGGCATGAATTTCTTTAATAAGCATTGCGGTATTGTTAGCAGCCTCGTCAGATAGTTGAATTTTTTGGTCTGCGTGGATGAATTCATAAAGCGGCTTTCCCGGAGCCCGTTCCATGACAAGTAGGGTTGTGTATTTATCGTTGGTGATGTTTGATGCGACAAGGTAGTGTCGTGGACAAAGGATGTTCTGGCCTTCTAGTAACTTTGCATATCTAAAGGCCTTGTGTGGGCGTGATAGACCCAGCTTAAGGCGCATCTTGGCAAGGGAGCCGTGGGCGATGTATTCCTTGATGATCAGGTTCAGATTAGATGCTCGGCAGGATTTTACAGTTTGAGCTTCGTTGGTTGAGATCGTCTCACCTTGTTGAAAGATGGTGTTGATATCCCAAAAAGTAAGACCATCAAATGTCTCAGGCGCCTCTGGGTGAATGGAGTTAGAATGCATCTATTTTTGCTGATACTCGTGCTCTGCGCGGATAATACGCCTACGGAGGCGCTCGAAGCGCTTCAGCTTGCTGCGCCGGTTCATTGTCTGACTCATCGCTTTGAATGGTAGCAGGGCATTGTTTCCAATTCCGTCGATCAATACAAAGTAGGAGGGTTTGTTCTTTTTTTCCACATAAACCAAGTTGCCTAGATTCAAATCACTGATGATGACGTTTGATTTGAGTAAGCCTTCCAGGGTGAAATCAAGGGCTTTGCGAGCATCGGCATCGAATGTATTTTCTCTTATCAGCTGTGCAAGAGGAGGTGCAAGATTGCCATCGGCAGATTTGACGGCGACAATGACAAGCCCCAAGCCCATGTCAGTGCGGGCAAACCCCACGATGCGCTGTAGCAAAGGGTCACTATCTTCAGACGTCTCACTAACAGCGATGAACTCTTGAATTTCGCGAATGTAGGAAATAAATTTACCGAATCGGCGGCGTTTTTTATACCACTTTGTATTGCCGCCATATCGATCTTCGACAACTTCAGGCCTTATTACTTTCACCAGTAAATCGGGGTCATCAGGATGCTCAAAGACAAGCCGACTTCTTCCTTGAGTCAGCGGTGACTGGCCTTTCAGTTGGAGGATGGGATCCATTATACGGTAGAGATGACTCCTGAGAAAATTTTCCGGGCAGGTGAGCTTTCTGGCCAGTTTTTAATGAAACGTAATCGGTCCCGCTGCCAGTGCTTAGTCCAGCGTTTCTCCGATGAGAGAATATGCGTGCCATCCAGATCGATAAAGTAAATCCTGTTATCCTCTGTGATAATTAAATTATTAGCCTTAAGATCACCATGTGAAATTCGATAGGCCTCCATCCTATCGAAAGCCTTTTGAAGAAGAGGGGCGATTTCTTCAAGGCGTGAAGTCTCGGTAACTGAGGAGAGGGGGATGCCTTTAGCCAAATGGCATGCAAGAAATGATTGTTCGAGTGTTATTTTTGAGGAGCTTTTTGTCTCAGAAATCATCATCGCGGATGGCGTTGGTATTTTGAGATATTCGAAAGCACGTGCTGCGATCCAGCTACGCATAGCCCGTGAACCTCGAAGGCCGTAATTGATTTTTTTTGCGATGTTTTTTGGATAATAGTATTTAAGAACACAATCAGTGCCATCGTCCAGAGTGTGACTGCCGACAAGTGAGCGGGAGCCATCTTTAAGCACTGCCAATTGTTCAGGTGGCTCGAGAGTGAGTGATTTTAGTGCACGTGTTTGATCAGGTGTACAGGTGAGGTTATTTACGGCTTCATTACGGAATTTTTTGACTGCCGCGTGAAGCTCCTCGTGTGTTGGGCGTAGGTCGGCGGTCATTGACTGAGTTTGGCAATGAATTGTTCTGCGTTCCGGCGAATGGTATAGCTTGATCCTGTTAGTTGTGCATGCTGACGCATTTTCTGCCGTTGTTCGTTAGGTAGTGAGCAAAAGTCATCAATGCTCCCAGCGATATCCTTAGCCATGTGATTGGTGGCACCTTCGATCACATATCCATTTTTCCCTTGAGTGATGATTTCAGATGATCCGTTTGTCGTGGTCGTCACCACGGGTGATCCACACGCCAAAGATTCTAATACGACATTCGCAAATGGGTCGTAAAGCGAAGGGAAAACAAATAGGTCAGCATTTCGGTAGGCGTCCTGAATTTGACGCGTAGGTCCCTCGAACGAAACATACTCGCCGATACCTAGCTCATCGGCTTGCTTTACATAAGCAGAGGGTTTGTCTCGGCCAATGACTCGGAGTTTACACGCGTGTCCAGATTTTATGACAATGGCCAGAGCATCTATTACGGGTGCTAGTCCTTTGCGTTTGAAATCCTGCCCCACGAAAAGTAATTCTAACACATCGCGGTCGCGGAGTGATGTGTCTGCAGTGAATTGACTGTGGTCGACCCCATTGTATATAACGTGGATTTTTTCCTGTGGGTATTGGTAATACTCACCAATGATTTTCTTTGAGAGTTTGGAGTTCGTTACGATCATCCGTGTGTTCGCGGGATCAAGGATGGCTCTCTCCATTTGCAAAATAGTTCGGTGCCTTGGATTGATCGACTGGAGTAATCTATTGATTTTGCCTGGGTAGCGGATTTTCATCCAGAAACAATGGAGTGGATCCGAAACTCGAAATGCGTCAGACGGATAACTTCTGGATAGCGCAATCGTCTGGTCAGCATTTAACTTGTTGGCCTCCTTTTGAGCGTTTTCATTAAAGGAGCGATTCCGTTGAGAGGATGTCGTCCGGTTTACTTTGATGGGGATATGTTTTAAACTGGGGTGAATTGAGTCATCAAAAATCTCTGCTAACACCCAGACTTCATGCCCCATATCGCACAGTTCGCGGCATAGGTTTGCGGCGTATCGTTCAGCTCCACCCTTCGTGAATGAGCACTCGCTGCGTATGACGGCTATTTTCATCCCAGATTAGGGTGCATGCCTCGGAACCACTCAACGTATTTTACCAGCCCCTCGGCAATGGGAGTGTTAGGTTGATAATTGAGAAGCTGCTCCGCCTTACTGACATCTGCGAATGTACGAGGCACATCGCCCGGCTGATCAGGCATTTGGTTAATGATGGCTTCCTTCCCAATCGTTTGCTCCAGCATTGAGATCAACTCTGATAAAGTAGTGGTAGCAGAGCCGCCAAGATTGAAAATATCGAAGTCCTTGGCGTTGTAGTCGATGGCGCCTAGGACACCTGAAATGATGTCTTCGACATAAGTATAATCGCGAGCAGTTGAGCCGTCGCCATATCGGTCAATCGGATCGCCTTGGAGGATTTTTTGAGTGAACTTCGCAATCGCGAGATCTGGGCGCTGTCGTGGACCGTAAACTGTGAAGAAGCGAAGGCATGAGCAGCGGATATTAAAGAGGTTGGCATAGTTCGAGCAGATCTGTTCGCAAGATAGCTTGGTGGCGGCGTAGGGTGATATCGTACGCTCGATGAGATCATTTTCTGCAAATGGAACTTTTTGGTTCACACCATATACAGAGGACGAGGAAGCGAGAACAAAATGGTTTACCCCATGATAGCGACAGGCATCGAGTAAGTTGAAAGTACCATCGATGTTTGTGGTGAAGTATAGTTTTGGATCAACAATCGATGGTCGGACACCAGCGCGGGCTGCGAGATGCACTACCGTATCAAATTTGTTTCCAGCAAATGTCCGTTCTACGGTGACTGCATCTCGTATATCTGCCTTGACTATCTGAATATCTTTTTCGACTCCCTCAAGATTGGCTCGCTTGATGGCTGGATCGTAATAATCATTATAATCGTCAAACACCGTGACTTGATGGCCCTGCGTGAGCAGAGCCTCAGTGAGATGAGATCCAATGAATCCGGCTCCGCCGGTGACCAAAAAATGCATGTGCCATTATCCCGCGAACAAGATGCAGAGTCTAGCACGGATATTGCTTTTCCAGATTGTGTAGGAAAAATAATGTCATTTACACCAGCTTATTGCAGAGCTTAGTATACTGGTAATTTCTGTGTATAAATGGCAAATGACTCTGAGAACAGTTCCGCAAATCCAGGTAAAATAATACGTGCAGGTATTCTGGCGCTGGTAAAAGGGCTGCTTATCTCTGGCGCTCTGATGGGTCCGGGTTTTCTGCTACTCATCATAGGCGCAATCGTCCCAGGGATGATTTGGCTGTTTATTTCGAGCTTTAGCCTAATGGCATGGACATATCGCAAACCTTGGAAGCTCAATCTGTTGAGTTGCCTGATGCCATGTGCTGTGACAGGCCTATGTTTGATTGTTCAAATGATGTTGCTTAGGCGTGTGCTGCCACCAACGGAGTTTCTTATTTTAGCTTTGTTAGTTGGTGGCGGTCTGGGTGCTATTCGTTCAGTTTTTCATAAGCTTCATTGCGAGCCGGATGGAAGTGTAATGGCACGGCGTACTCTGGGTTATCTTATTATCTGGATTGTCGCTTATGCTTTGACGCAGCTGGCAGCATACTTAAGTCGCAATACTATCCTGATTCAAGGCTCTGTGCTCACCAGTGTGTTATCTGCTGCGGCTATTGGTGTATTCTCATTGTGCTTGTTGTTGAGGATGTATTCGGTTCGAAAAAAAGTGATGGTCACCAATGTTATTATTCTCTTTGTATCTGTCCTTTCTCTAACACCTTCACTGTATGCTCAGGTGCCTAGTAATCCTCAGGTGTCTGAACGAACCCTGAGAGCTCTGAAGAATTTCCCCAGAAATCCTCAGGAATATGATCTCGCCATCAGAGAGCTCGACCCGATTTACAGAAAAGTGATGACCCCGGTTGTCCAGTCTGTGTTGGGTGGTGGTTTTCAATCTCAAGGCGAAGCTGGGCGCAGAAGTGAATTTGGTAATAAACTGGGAAACCACTGGTTCTTTTATGACTTCTGGATTGCTGGAGAGTGGATTCCCGTTAGCGGTGGGAAAAAGAGAGCTGTCTCCATTAACTCCCAGATTCATTACAAGTCTGGGAAAATAAAGCATATCGAAGACCTCTTTATTCCGGGTGGATCGGATAAGGGGTGGGGATACAAAAAAGAGCTAATCAATTTCCATGGAATGCGTGCCATTCATGGCACAAATTCAGGAGGTAAATCCCAATACATATACTGGCAGCGAGGAGACCATCTACTTAAGCTTTCCTTGGCACACACTAGTCCATTTACGAAAGCTCAAATTGTCGAAGTGGCCACAAAAATGCACCGTGCCGCAAAGAAAAGCGGTTACTATGATTTCCCTGGCTCCCTATTAGGCGAGGTTGCAAAGCCACCTGTTTCGCCCTCGACCACAGGGGCAGGACATAGTTCAGGCAGCCAGCAAGAGAGTCAATCTTCGTCTAGCAGTACTGATTCCTCATCAACTGGGAGACCGAGAGTGCGGCTCATGGATAGAGATACTGCAATTGTTACCACTTCAATCGTAGCCATTTTATTAGCGGGCGGCAGTATTTCAATGCAGGTATCTCAAGCTATCGCGCAAGCATTACAAGAAGCCTCTATACCTGATGGAAAAAACTTTCCGACCGATGCCTCCACTTCTTCCCCCGTGCCTAAGCCTCCTGTTCCGATAATAGACCCCGACGGTGATCCCGTAATAATCCAAGATGGATCATATGAAGGTGGTAGGCCCGGGCAATGGTGGGTTTATGACGGTTGGATGGATCCTGACGAGGCCAGAAGCGTGTTTGCCGAGCGAAGACGTCAGCTTGCTGAAAGACAAAGGGAAATCGATGCATTTATGGCAGAGACCGACCGTCTCTCTGAAGAGCGCCGCGTGTTCAACGAGGAAGAAGCAAGGCGCAACGAACTCGAACGTGAGGCAGAGCGAAGGGAGCAGCAAGCTCGAGAGGAGTTTGAAAGAAAACGGCGCGAGCATATTGCATCGCGAATGGCAGAGGCAGCGGCTGATCCGGATAACGGACTATCGCCAGATTACATTCAAGGGCTAATCAGATCTGGTGAACATGATGTACTTTATGATCTGTATCGTGATAAACTTGAGGCAGACACCTCAGCTGCTAAGGCAGAGGCTAGTCAGGCTAACGCCGAAGCCTGGCGCGCAGGTGTTGCTGCTGATGGCGCAGGTTTGGTTCGCACGGCAGCGCAGGGTGCCATCATGACTCTGGGCGGCCCAGCGGGGTTTGTTCCCACTGCTTTGGCTTCGGGGGCTATTTCTGGCGCTGGTGAAGGTGCAGATGCATATTATTCGGGCAAAGATCCTCATGAAGTTTTACGACAAACGGCTGCGGGATTTGCATCAGGGGTCAAAGATGCCGGTAGCAATGCCATTGCTCGTCTCCCGGGAGTTGGCTGGGCTGGTCGAAATGTGCTACCCGCAGCAGCAGATGCCGTTGAAACTTATGTGCGCACCGGAGATGCTGGTAAAGCCGCTGCCACCGGTGCTATCAATTTGCTCAGCGGGGCAGCGGGTGAGAAAATTGATGCCCTCGAAAACGGACTAGCTCGTGAAGGGGCAGAGTTGCTCAATACTTCTCTAACAGGAGGTAGTACGTCTGTCGTGAATGGAGGTTCGTTCGGTGAGGGAGCCAGTTCCAGCCTTGCTCACCACCTAGCAGGAAGGCTTGGTGGTAAGGCGGGAGAAGAGGGCGCTGGTCATACGCGCCCGAGAAGTGAATCTCGGATACTAACAGCAAGAGAAGAGGGGAAGCAAGCCAGCAGGCGCGCTGAGCAGGGGCCTATCACTCAGCAACTCCAAGAATCTCAGAGGGATGTTCCTGTTCTTGGGAGAGATGGAAATCAACTTGTTAATCCTCGCACTGGAAAGCCGGTCACCGAGTCTCTTGTAGACACAAAGATTGCACTGCAACAACTCGCAGATCCAGCTGAGAGCAGGACCGCTAAGGGTGCGGATCCCGATTTTGTCGCCGCCGTTATTCGTACTCGCAACGAGCAGATTTACGGGCCTGCAAACGATGCTACCATTGATGCCGTGACTCCCCGACTTCAAGAGGCTGGTATACTACAACCGGGAGATCGGCTCGTGATGGATACTTTTTCGACTCCTGGAGCTGCCCCGAGTTTGGGGGCAGATCGTGATGCCCGGCTCGTGATTGAGCGATATGGTCAAAACGGCCAGCGTGAGCTGATCGAGGTGCCGCGGACACATTGGGAGCGACAAGCACAGGCAGATTTTGCCTCTCACACTCGACCACTTGCCGGGGATGTCACCCAAGATTCCCATCCGGATTATTTTAGGCGAAAGGAGGAGTTAGCACATCTAGAAAAAGCCGGATGGACCCAGCAGCAGATTGACGACCGTGCATGGAATGAGGCTCATAATCAGCTCTATACTGACGGAGAGCATGTCGAAGCGGGAAAAGATAACTCGGATCAATCAGGATTCCGTAGAGATTCATCTGGTCGGGAGCATCGAGTAGGTCGATCCCAGATTGAGTCACCTGTCCTTGCAGCTCAAGCCGGAAGAGGTTTACTCAGAGACCCTGAAGGATTAGGAAGAATGTGGGCTGAAAAAAGCCACTTTTACGGCAACAACACACCTGAGGCACTGGCTCAGTCACAAAAAGGTATCGACTCTTACCTCAGGTTGAGAACTGGGTATCGGAGCCACAATATGGATGTTCCCCCGATTAATCCTAAACTAGGGCGTGCTATGGAGTTACTTAGCAAGGCTCCCACAGGGCAGGCTGCCACACCTGAGGCTATGGCTAAATTGACCAATGATCTACAGGCTGAGGGTTTTCGGGATGCCCATGATGCCATGAATAAAGTGGCTCTGAGCTACGAGTCACTCAAGCTCAGTCGAAGAGTGGCTCCTGTCGGTTTAGGTAGTAGAGGGATTACATCCGTTGCTACGCAACACTTAACAGATGAACGCAATGAAAACTGATATTTCGCACACGCCGCTACCTCCATTGAGCCATATTTTTCCGGAGATTTCTCCTGCTGAACTTGCTACCCTTATTGATGTGTCAGGAGTTTCCCAGAGCATGTCACCGCGTCATACTCTGGGTGAGGGAAGAACACTAACTTTGGAAGACTGGAGCCGATTGTTTGATGCTGGATATCTTGACGAGGCAGCCATGCCATCTCAAGAAACGCTGAATCCGCATTTCCTCCAAATGGCCAATGTTCTACGCGATCCTGCTACTAATTTGACTGTACGTATTTGGGCTGGAGAAAAAGATTGTGCCGACACAAATATTCAGTTTCCCGGAAGCATTTCCGATGGTCGCGGTGTGATCCTTCTTACTGGTGAAGATGATCAGATTAAGCTATCCGCCTACGCAGACCACGAACATGTTATTGCTATCAGCGCTCCCTTCCTGAGCTGGTCTCAGGCGGCTGGAAGTGAGGATCCTCTGCCTCCATTTGAAGCATTACTCGATTATGACTCTGCAATGGCGGTTTGCGCGGCTGTGGATTATACACATGTGAAGCCACCGGATGTCAGCCACCAATCATTTAGCGCTGAGGAACTATACCAATTTCTAATTGATCGATGGGGGCTTACGACATTTCAGGAGCTTGTTACTCATGGGATGAGTGCCATCATGGCGGGCGAGCCTCCAGAAAAAAAAGCGTTTTCCAATTCCATGCCTGCTCTCGTCGATGGTGGTATTTTTAAAGCTGAAGAAAATGATCTCTTCAGCTTGAACATGAGTTTCCAACGTGTAGCTAGACGTATTTCGCAGCCATTTGCTGGTCTAGCGTGGCAGCGTGTTGCTGCTGTTTCGGATGTCGAGCTAGAGCGTTCATGCCAGACATTCCTTGCAATTGATGGGGGTGTGCTTCGGTTGGCGCCGGGGCATCCAGGCTTTCTCTATTTTGAGTTAGGTGATTACTCAATGGTGCGTGACTTTCTTGCTGCTGAACTCGCTGCCTTCCCCCCCCAAATGCCGCCTCCAAAAATAAAAAATGCAGAGTTAGCTGAGACAAGTCCACCATCAGAGGTAACTGAGAAAAACAGCCCGCCACCACTTCCTGGAGCGTCATCACCACCTCCGATTCCACCTAAATCCTAAACTGGAAGCAGATACGAGTTAGCTTTTTTGATTAACTCGCTTGATGAAGCTACGAATAATATTTTTCGCGCTATCATCGAGATTAGAGATGCCAAGATATTGCTTTAAAAACCAGATTCGATCGTTGTTAGGCCAGCCAACGCAACGGCGATGAAGGCTGAAGAGATCGCGCGTGATGGCTTTTTCAGAGTTTGTATCGATTGTTTTTAATCTTTCGAAATCGATGAGCCTGAACTCTAACATGTCTGGAATGGTGCGCGGCTTGTCGATTGTCATGTTAATGAAAATATGCCTCGGGCTGAGTGCGTTGTGTAGAATGCCCTGTTGGTGCATGTGGCGTATCGTCTCGACCATTCTTTGTAGTAAACGCCTGCGAGACTCTCTGCTGGGCCAGCCACTTTTTTTCCATGTCTGCATTAGGTCTACGAGGGAAGTGAAGTTTTCGAGCCCCTCTGCAACGTAAATCGCCTGTCGTTTGTCATCATGTTTTCTTGATGAGAAATAGATCAAGTCATACGTCGGTATTCCAGCCTCTTTGACTTTGAGGTAGTTTTCGTATTCACGCTCAAAGGTCAGCTCTTTTCGCCATCTTTGCAGAAGGTTATTAGGGTAGAAGTTTTGTTGGCGTTTGAGGAAGATGGTTTTTTTGTTAGGTGCTTGGATGATGGTGACGTAGCTCCATGCATCGGTATCACCTTCTTTTGTATTAGGGGCTTCGGCCTCCTCTCCTTTGAGGTTCCACCAATCTTCGAAACAATCGATATTCATGCAGTGGAGCGTGTTGGCCCAGTTTTTATTGATGTATTTCACTGAGTAATCTCGTTTCAATCGGTCTCGTCATCGAGTCCAATGCTGGTTAGGAAATCTGAAATACTCACCGTGCCATGTTTGGAGTGAATTTTTCGTGTGTTATTGCTCATCCATTTGCCTGAGCGGCAGAAAATGCGGTCCAGCCCGGCTTTGGCGAATAGCTTTCCGCCGCGACCGCTGTCAGTGAAATCCAGCGCACAGTCGATAGGCGCTGGGCAATCGAGGTCATAGGTTCGGATTGCATTACTTGTGAGATGTGGCGGATCAGTTGGGTCGATCGTAATGTGGTGGTCCGCTTCGAGAAAGAGATGATGCAGGCCAATGCTGGTTATGTGAATATCTGGCCGATACGTCTTAAGTCGCTTTAACTGTTCAGCGATTTCTTGGTTTTCAGGTTTCAGATCAGCAGTGTAAACAATGACCCGGAATGGCTGCAATATTTCGTCGGTGGAGCCTTCTTTTTGAACTCCGTCAATGTTGAGTGGCCGACGCTGGCCTACCCGCCAATAGCTGTGCATCCAGAGCACATCGGCTGGGCTTTCCTTGAGAATTCTCTCGTAAAGTGACGTTGTCGTCCGCGTGGCTTGATGGGTGTTTTTTCTTTCTGCTTCTGGGAGATCAAGGATAGGAAGGACTTCAAGTTGCCATCGGCCTGGACTACGTGTGCACATTGCGATCGGGATAATTGATGCGCCGGATCTGCGGTGAAGTAGTGCCGGCAGATTGGTCATGGAGGTTAGTTTGCCAAACAGTGGTAGTGAAATGCCGTGGCGCCCCGCATGTTGATCGGCAATGGTTCCGAGGAATCCGCCTTCTTTGAGGTGACTGATCGGTTTGAAAAATCCGTCGCGCCGACTATACGTTTTGACTCCTTGTTGCTGTCTGCGTTTTCTAACAAGTCTGTCGATCAGAGGATTGTCGAGTGGGCGGTAAAGTGTGCCGAAAGGTGGGGGATCGAACAAAATGACTGGTAGCTGGGCGAGGACTTCCCAGTTACCCATGTGAGCCAGTAAAAGAATGCCTCCATTGCGGTTGTCACGAACGGAGTTGGCGCGCTCGACATGATTGACTCTGACCCGATCCCGCAGCTCTTTCTGGCTCATCGTGGTTGAGCGGAAGCTGCACATTAGGTTTGCTCCAGCATGGCAGAAGGTGCGTAGCGCTAGCCTTCCAATTTGCTCACGGCTGAGTTCTTTCCCGTAGGCAATGCGGAGGTTACGTATGACAGCACGACGGCGTCGGTTCATCGCAGCCCACCCGAAAATCCCAAGCCCGTAGCCAAGAATCCAGACCATTTCCATCGGGAGAAAGCGCAGGCCGAATTCGAAAACGCGATACAGCGCATAAGCCGGATAATCTGCTGGCTTGGGTGATGGGGGCTGAGGCTGACTCATCGTGGAACTCGGATCAGGCGCTGTGCCTGATGTGAGGGATGGCTTCCAGAAGTTTGCGGGTATAGTCGTGCTGTGCGTTATTAAACACTTCCTCCGCTTCACCGTATTCCACGATTTGCCCCTTATACATTACCGCGATATTGTCGGCAAGGTAGCGAACGACTGAGAGGTCGTGGGAAATGAATATCATGGTCAGCCCGAGGTCTTTCCTGAGTTCTAACAGGAGGTTGAGGATTTGTGACTGGATGGAAACATCGAGTGCGCTCACTGGCTCGTCCGCAATGATGAGTTTTGGTTCTGGAGCTAGGGCGCGAGCGATAGCGATTCGTTGCCGTTGTCCGCCGGAAAACTCGTGCGGATACTTTTTCATGAATCGCTGATCGAGGCCTACGCGCTCCATTAGCTCGGCGATTCGTTGGTCTAGATCTGTGCCCTTAGCCTTTGGGTGCCTTTGTTTGATAGCTTCGGCAAGTGTTGAATAAACTGTCATGCGCGGGTTGAGCGAAGCGTAGGGGTCCTGGAAAATCATTTGGAAATCAAGTCTGCGCCTGCGGACTTGCGCCGTGGGGAGTCCAGTCAAGTTTTGCCCCTCCAGAGTCACCGCTCCAGAAGTTGCAGGAATCAGCTGCATGATCGTGCGGGACAAAGTTGATTTGCCACAGCCCGATTCTCCCACGAGTCCAAGGATTTCACCCTTGTTGATGGTGAGATTCACGCCGTCCACGGCTTTGACCACATCGGTCACAGTACTGCCGAAGATTCCCGAGCGAACAGGAAAGTGTGTTTTGATGTCTTGTAGTTCCAGAAACGACATGCCTTTTTCTAAACGCCAAAAAGTAAAAACCAAATACCAATTTTGCTAAAATCCCATCGCGTCCATGTCAAAAACCACGGTGACGTCCTCCGGTGGTGGCGTTTGGGCTAAAATGCTGGAGATGTGCCTTGAAAGCTGGCGGGCTGACGGGCCGAGTAGCATGAGCTGAAAACGGAACTGACCGTGTGCCTTGGCGAGGGGTGCGGGGAGTGGCTCGCCAAGCACCAT